>DAISLF010000122.1:0-3215 GCA_036820585.1 Candidatus Peribacteria bacterium
GGTTATAGACATACAGCGTGCGGGCCCGCGTGTCGTTCAAGATCAATTCATTATTCTTGATTTCCATCGCGGACGGCGCGATCAAATCGAGGATTTTCTGCAATCCCTCTTCATACAGCTTGAGCGCGTGGCGATCTTCCTCGGTAAGCGGGGCCTCTTTGGCGCCCGGCTCGGCCTGGAATCTTTTTTCCATCGTTTGATGAAGTCCCAGCAGATCATCGATCGCGTAGAGCAGAGGGTTTTGTGGCCGGAGAAGGGGATTTGTTTCTGCAGGCATGGCTTCGTTGAAATCCTTATATTCTAGCAGAAAAAACCACTTTTCTCAAGAGACTCCTTCTATGGTTTTTTACTGTCCGAAGATGGATTGGTAGCCATTTTGCTGTTGTTCAAGTACTCCCAAACCTTGTGCTCCCGGCACATTCACCACCTTGAGCCCCGCGATCAATATTGCACGGTTCTGGTCGATAGCGATACTGCGCTCGGCGGCGACTTTGAGGAGCTCTAGAAAAGCAGTGAGAATTTGATTCTGTTGCTTCAGCTGCGTGTCGGTCTGTGCGAGATCCGTCTCCGCCTGGCCGAGGAGCTGTTGCTGCTCGCCTGCCGTGGCGTAGTCCTTGGTTTGGAGTGCTTTTTGCAACGTACTATTGATTTGCGAGACGGTTTTTTGCTTGGTTTGCTCCTCTGTCTTCAGGGTATCGACCTGCGCTTTCACTTCATCCGCTTTGCGCTGGCTGCGGGCCGTAATGTTCGCGAGGCCTTCCACGTATTGATTGAGTGTATCGAGGCGATTATCGCTTCTATTCAGCAAATCCGCGATGTCCACCTGCAGCACCGTGCCGAATTCCTGGAGCAAATCGAAGGTTGCGTTTATCTGATCTTGCGTCGGTTTCGCATGGAGCTGCATTTGTGCCATCACGCCCATGCGCGCGGCATTGGCAGGTTGGAAATCATCGCCGGAAAGATAGAGACCGACATACGTACCAAGCGAAGCGGACGGCCGGATAATGACGGGTCGCGTGCTGACGAGCAAGGCCGCATCCGTGAGCGCATTGCGCGCGCCGTTGACTGCGGAAGCGGACTTCGCGGCGCCGCACGCTGCCAGAAAAAGAGCACTAAGCATTGCTGCTTTGCAGAGGGACATGGACCATCGCACGGAGGCAGTCGGGGTTTGTGGCATGTAGTAGCTATACTATAGCATAAAAATGACTTGCTAACAATAAGAGCATAGATTTAAGGCTTGAAGAAGGGCTTATAAAAGATCTCTGATTCGTGATCATTTCTTTGTTTCAATAGGCGACGAAAAAAGTAGTTCGTCTACGGTGGACGATTGTGCACACAAATTGTGTTCATAAAACGAGGACTTTCTGTATGCAAGATCAAATTATTATTTCAAATAGCTCCTGAGTATTTGAATGCTAGAGTCTGCCCATTCTCCTGAGCAGGACATTTGTTCAGTGAGCACAATTATTTATGAAACTTTCTCTCTCAGCAGAGGCCACAAAGATCTTGGAGCACTCCTTCTCTCTCGAGGTGGATTCTGTCTCATGGCAGCGGCCGCGCGAGGCAGATCATGGCGACCTAGCAACGAGTATCGCTTTGCAATTGAGTAAGAAAATCGGCAAGAATCCGCGGGAAATCGCTGCAGCTCTCGTGGCAGGTCTCCAGAAAAGCAAACTGGTGGAGCGGGCCGAGATCGCGGGCCCTGGATACGTGAATGTCTGGCTGCAGCCGGCGGTTCTCTTGCAGGAGCTGGAAGAAACGCAAAGAAAGACGAAGCCCTTGAAGCAGCGCAAAGGAGAAGCGCCGGTGATCGTGGAATATTCTCAGCCGAATATCGCCAAACCTCTGGGCGTGCATCATCTGATCGGCACGGTGCTCGGGCAATCGGTAGTGAATCTGTACCGCCATGCCGGCTACACGGTGCTCAGCTGGAATTACATCGGCGACTGGGGCACGCAATTCGGGAAGCTCGCCGTCGCGTATGAGAAATGGGGAAAAGGCAAGCCGGTGTCGGGCTTTACGCTCGATGAGCTACTGGGGCTCTATGTCCGCTTCCATGCCGAAGCCGAGCAGGATGCGACCCTGGAAGAGCAAGGGCGCACCGCCTTCCAGAAGCTGGAGAAAGGAGACAAGAAGCTGCGCGCATTTTGGAAAGACGTTGTCGCGGTCACCAGGGCATCGCTCGCGGATATCTACGCGCGGCTGCAGGTATCGTTCGATTTGGATCTGGGCGAAAGTTTCTACGAAGATAAAATGGAGAACGTGCTCTTCGAAGGAAAAAAGAAAAAAGTATTCACGGCAGGGGAGGGCGGCGCGCTCATCGTGCAATTTCGCGAAGAGAAAAACATGCCGCCCTATCTGGTGCTCAAGGGAGACGGGGCCACGCTCTATTCCACGCGCGACCTGGCCCAGATGCGCTACCGCATCGACACCTATCATCCCGGCGAGATTCTCATTTTCACCGACATCGCGCAGAAGCTGCACTTCGAGCAGCTGGTGGAAACGTGCACGATGCTCGGATGGCAGCTGCCTGCATTCGAGAACGTCCTTTTCGGCCGCATGCGTTTCGCGGATAAATCCATGAGCACCCGCAAGGGCAACGTTCTTCATTTGGAGGAGGTGCTCGATGAGGCGGTGACGCGCGCGCAAGGAATCATCCAAGAAAGAGGCGACACCATCCAGACTGATAACCCCAAGGAACTCGCCGACATGATGGGCATCGGCGCGCTCGTGTACGGCATCGTCAGCCAGAACCGGAAATTGGAATTGGTCTTTGATTGGGACAAGATGCTGAGCTTTGACGGCAACAGCGCGCCATATGTGCAGTATACCTACGCGCGCGCCCGGTCGGTGCTGCGCAAGGCCGAGGCGCAGAAGAGCAAGAAGCCGAAGACCGTTATGCTCTTCACGGCGTTGGAACGGTTACTCGTGGGGACGCTCCTGCAATTTTCCGATGTGCTCGAGGAAGCCCGTATGACGCGCATGCCCCACAAGCTCACCAATTATTTGTACCAGCTCTGTCAGGATTTCAATGCCTTCTACAACGTTGAGCCCATCGTCAAAGCCGATGAACCGGCCCGCTCCTTGCGTCTCTTCCTCACTTCTCTCGTCGCGTCCGTGCTCCAGACGGGAGCCGAGATCCTCACGCTGCGGCTGCCGGAGCGGATGTAATTTGTCTTTTAGTTTTCCTCCTTCCCTTCCTTCCCCATGTACCG
>DAISLF010000123.1:0-3189 GCA_036820585.1 Candidatus Peribacteria bacterium
CAGTCTTGGCATCGCGGAGAGGCTTGCCTTTGGCGTTCACATACGAAAAACCGTTGCCCGCTTTGCGACGGCGCAGGCCCGGTTCGCCGTCATGCACGTAGCGCAGGCCGGCCGTCTTGGCCGAGGCGGGAGAGGGCAGCGATACGCCGTTGCCGCGTTTGATCGCGGCGCCCAGACGCTTCGATAACGCAGCGAGCTTTTGTTTCGCTTTGCGGGGAGAGGGGAGACGCACAGTGGCTGTGATCATACTCTTCAGGGCGCGTGGGCGTTTGGTTTCTTACGGGAGACAAAAGGGCAGAAAAGTTAGGAATGTGAAAAAAGTGAGAAAAGTCATGATGTGAATGGATACGAATACCTTTCTCACACTTCTCACTTTCCTCACTTACTTGTCTTCTCATAGATCATTGATAGAAATCGCCAAATCCGCTAGAATAGCCCGATGCCCTCCCGCCCTCTCGTTCTCACCGGCTTTCTGTTTGCCGCTGCGTTTCTTCTCTTCATCCCGCTCTATTTCGCATGGCCGGCGCTGACGGCTTCCGCGTGGCTCCTGCGTCCCATCGCTCCCGACCCGACGACGATCTGCGGCGATGGCAAATTGGAGACGGGAGAACTCTGTGATGATGGAAATCAGTTCGTTGGCGACGGCTGCTCCGCCTGTCTCGTCGAGCGCGGGTACGTGTGCAGCGGCGAACCGAGCATGTGCATCCCGTCGCGACATGGCTGCGGCAATGGAATCATCGAGAAAGGGGAACAGTGCGACGACGGCAACAACGCCGACGGCGATGGATGCTCGGCGCATTGCGCGCGGGAAAATGGATTCGAATGCCGCGGCGCCTCGCACAGCTTCTGCCATCCGGCGGGGTACTGGAACTAACGGCTCTCCCGTTCTTTGCCCTTCGTCGCTCTTTTTTTGCTGCCCAGTTTCACGATCGGCAAGTCATACACCGCGGGTCCGTTGAGGACTTTCCCGTCGCAAGCGAAACGCGAGCCGTGGCAGGGGCAATCCCAGCTTTTCTCGCCATTGTTCCAACGCACGGTGCAGCCCAAGTGTGTGCAGGTGGCTGAGAGTACTCGCAACGTGCCATCGTCATCACGCGAGACGGCGACTTTCTTGAGACCGTGATGCATCACCTGTCCTTCTCCTTTGCCGATGCGCTGCGGATCAAACGCAGGCGTGGGCGAGAGATGCCCGGCCGTAAATTCCGCGCCGACGGTTGCATTATCTTTCAGGAGTCCCGCTGCACTGGCCCGCACGTCCAGCCGCGAGGGGCTGTAGAGCGCGGCCCACGGATTCTTTTTCTTCCCGATGAGATCGCACAAGATCATCGCGGCTACCGTCGCATTGGTCATGCCCCAGCCGCCGAAGCCGGTGGCCACAAAGATGTTTTGGGAAAAGCGGGAGAGGCGTCCCACGTACGGCACGCGGTCCGGCGTCACATTGTCCTGCGTGGCCCAGTGGTACTCGATCGTCGCCACGTCGAACCACTTGCGCGCGAAGTCTTCCAGATGCCGCAGACGTTTCGCCGTGTCGGTTTTTTCGCCCGTGCGGTGTCCTTCGCCGCCGAGGAGGAGCATCGTTTTCCCTTTGTAGGGCTGTGGACGCAACGAGTGGAATGTTTGACCCAGGCCGATGTACATCCCTTTGGGCACCGTCCCGCTCTTCAGCAAAATGCCGAGCACATGCGAGCGCTTTTGGTGCATGCGCGCGAAGAACAATCCCTTGAGCAAAAAAGGCTGGTGCGTGGCCACCACCACGTGCTTCGCATGGATGACGCCTTTGGATGTTTTCACGGTGCAGGGTGAGCCATCCTCGATGCCGAGCGCCGTCGTCTCTTCGAAGATCATGCTTCCGTCGCCCGCAATCGCTTTCGCAATGGGCAGCAGATATTTGCGCGGATGGAAATGGGCTTGGCTCGCAAACGAAACCGCGGCCGGCACGGGGAAGGGGAGCTCGGTGCGATCAGTCAGGGAGGCCGGGAGCCCCAGGCTCTTGGCCGCTTTGTATTCCAGCTCGATCGTGCGCGCCTCGCAAGCGCAAGCGGCATACGTATACGCTGCGGCGCGCTCAAAATCGCAGTCGATCTTCATCGTTTCTACGCGCCGCGCGATCCACTCGAGCGCTTCTTGATTCGCTTCGCCGTAGAGCCGCGCATTGCGTTTGCCCATTATTTGAATAAGCCGGTGATAGAGAGCTTCGTGCAGCGATGTCACTTTGGCCGTGGTATTGCCGGTGACGCCTTCCAGGATGCGCCGCGCCTCCAAAACGGCGACCGTCAGTCCGGCTTCTTTGAGGAGCAACGCGGTGGTGAGCCCCGCGATGCCGCCGCCGAGAATGGCCACATCAACCGTGACGGGATGCTGTTGGTCTGCATATGTCGTGGACGGCGTCGTCGCCAGCCAGAGAGATTGCGGTTTTCCCGGCAGCGCATTCGTGCGTTGCCGTTCTTGGGGGGAGGAATGCATGGTAGAGCGTATGACGTGCTATAGAGGCGAATATTACGGATACTTTCTCAGCGTCCCTGCAGCAGATGCATCAGCAAGTAGGCGCTGCCGATGAGGATGCAGATGAAGAGCGCCGCGAAGGTCATGATGAAAACTGTGAGAGCGATTTTGGCATGGGCGAGGAGCTTCTCCGCTTGTTTGACGAGCGGCAGACTGCCCATCGCGTGCGTGAACCGTTTGGACAAATTCATAAGTGAGAAGAAAGAAGAAGAGCGCGACCTGGTTCCATGACGCTGTGCACTCTCTTCTCTTACCAGTACAATGTACAATGAAGCGTCATCCTACACCTGTGACTATACAATGCTGTAAGAAGAAGCATCCCGCCGCGTCATCCATAGTACCTCTTCCATACCTCCCACCATGCCTCTTTACCCGCACTTCGTCCGCTCGCGCGCTCCGTTCTATCTCTTCGGGATCGCAGGTGCCGCCATCGGCGTCACCACCGCGTATCTCTTCAGCAAGCCGAAGCTTCGTAAAGAACTGCAGAAAGCCGAAACCGCGCATGAAGCCGCGGATATTTTTGCAAAGCATGTGCGGGAAGACAGCCGCGAATTCGCCGCCGATTTCTTGGAGTTCCTCCGTCATCCCCACGTGCAAGCGCGCTGGGAAGAAGCCAAGCAGCATCTCTTCCGGGCCGCGGAAAAAGGACGAGAGGCGATCGACATGGAAAAAAACGACGTGAAGCGC
>DAISLF010000124.1:0-3170 GCA_036820585.1 Candidatus Peribacteria bacterium
TGGCCTGCCTGGAGAAGGAGGAAACCCCGTTTTGTGCGCTAGTTGGATAGTCATTAAAAAAAATATGAAGTGGAATATCGCTTCCGCCGCGCCGCTCGGTGTCGTGGGCTTTTGTTTCGGTGGAACGTACAGCTTCGCGCTCGCAGCTGCGGAGCCGTTTATCAAAGCATGCGTCCCGTTCTATGGCCAGCCTCCTTCTCCCGAGCAAATCAAAAAATTCAGTGCCCCATACTGGCGTTGTATGGAGAGAAAGATGAAAAACTTTTACGGTCGCTTCCCGAGCTCGTCGCTTCCATGCGTTCCCAGAACATCGCATTTGAATCGGTCGTGTATCCGCAGACCGGCCACGCGTTCTTCAACGATACGAATCCTCGGATGTATAACGACGCGGCTGCAAAAGATGCGTTGACGAAAACTCTCGCATTCCTGCAAAGGACGCTGCGCTGACCGGAATCCGAGGCAAAAACGCTGCAAAGAGGATTGACGGCCGCACGTTCCTCAATTATTGTTAGTCACTCTAATAATTCTCTTTCGAACAATGCAAGATCCCATGCCCCCGAAATCCCCGATGCAAGAGCCGCAGAGGATGACGAACAGCCACGATCCTTTTTGGAAAAAATGGATGAGCCTTGTCGTGATGAGCTTGGCGCTCGCCATCATCGTCATCGATACGACGCTGCTCAACGTCTCGCTCGAAGTGATCATCAACGACTTGCATACCGATCTGCAGCATCTGCAGTGGGTGATCGCCGCATACTCGCTCATTCTCGCGGCGCTCACGATCACCGGCGGCCGGCTCGGCGACCTCTTCGGGCGCAAACGCATGTTCATCCTGGGCGCAGCCATCTTCGCCATCGGCTCTTTCCTGGCATCCATCAGCCAGTCGTTTGGCGTTCTGCTGATCGGCGAATCCATCATCGAAGGCATTGGCGCGGCACTGATGATGCCTGCGACATCTTCCCTCCTCGTCGCCAATTTTTCGGGCCGGGACCGCGCGATCGCCTTCGGCGTCTGGGGAGGCATCGCCGCCGCCTCCGCTGCGATCGGACCCATTTTGGGAGGATATTTGACCGCGGCCTACAGCTGGCGCTGGGGCTTCCGCATCAATGTGGTGGTGGCCGCTCTTCTCATCCTCGGATCCGTCCTCGTGCGTGAATCGCGCGACCGCGAAGAGAAAGCTACCCTCGACTGGGTGGGAGTGATCCTCTCCGCCGTGGGCCTCACGGCCGTCGTCTTCGGCATCATCGAGTCTTCCAGTTACGGCTGGTGGAATGCGACGCAGAACTTCGTCATCGGCAATTGGACCATCGTATCCGGTCCCCTGTCCGTCGTTCCGTACTCGATCGGCATCGGATTGCTGACCCTCATGCTCTTCGGCATATGGGAGTGGCTGATGGAACGCTGGAAACGAACGCCGCTCGTCAGCTTGGGCCTCTTTGGCAACGCACAATTCAGCTCCGGCGTCTTTACCATGAGCGTGCTCTCGCTCGGGCAAGCGGGCATCATTTTTTCCATTCCCGTCTTCCTGCAAGGAGTGCGCGGTTTGAACTCGTTTGAAACCGGACTATCGCTTCTGCCGCTGTCCATCGCGCTCCTCATTGCGGCGCCTCTTTCGAGCGTGCTCAGCAAGTACATCACGCCCAAGCGTCTGATCCAGGCGGGACTTCTGCTGGATATCGCTGCAATGCTGTTTCTCTATTTCACCATCAATGCGGACTCGACCAGCCTGACGCTGGCGCCAGGACTCGGGCTCTACGGATTCGGCATGGGACTCATGATGGCGCAGATCAGCAACCTGACTCTTTCGGCCGTGCGCGTGGACCAGGCGGGCGAAGCGTCCGGACTTAATAACACCGGGCGCCAGCTCGGCTCGACGCTCGGGTCCGCCATCATCGGTTCGGTGTTGCTGAGCGTTCTCACGACGAATATTTCCGCGGGCATTGCGGCGAGCACAGATATTCCCGAACAATTCAAGCCCGCCATCGCATCGCAAGTGCAGCGGCGCATGACGCAGATGGAGTTTCGAAGCAGCAATGACGCCAGCGGCGGCATGCCACAACAGATCGTTGCGGAGCTGCATTCGATCAGTCAGACGGCATTGGCCGATGGCAACAGGCAATCGCTCTTGTATGCCGGCATCTTCGTGCTGCTCGGCTTCCTCGCATCCTTCAGCCTCCCCAACGTGCGCGATTTGGAACGACGCGGACGCTCGCCGGCGGCAGGCCATTGAGGCGTTTGTCCGAAATGCTTTTCTTCCATACAATCGAGGAAAAGACTCTTCCCCCGCTTGCATGAAGAAAAAGCCGAATACACCGCCGCTCGCCACGAAAATTCTCTGCACGCTCGGGCCCACGAGCCACACAGAAGAGCAGATTCTGGAGATGGCACGCCTGGGAATGACCATCGCGCGCATTAATTTGTCGCACGCCAGCTGGGAGCAGCACCGCGAAACAATCCGGCTCCTCAAACATATCAACGAAAAATTGGCAAAGGATGACGCGCTGCCGCCCTGCATCGGCATCTTATTGGACACCAAAGGAGCCGAGGTGCGCACGGGCGCGGTGGATGTCGCGCTGCAGATCACGCAAGGCGAAGAGGTCATTTTTTCGCCGCATCCCTGTCCCCGGGAAAAGCGCCAGGTGGTCATCGTGAGCCACGATAAGTTCGCGCAAGACGTGCAGCAGGCGGAATCCATTTTGATCGATAACGGCAAGATGATTTTTACGCTCCTGAAGGTGAACGCGGACGGATCTGTCGTGGCACGGGCGCAAGAGGAGGGATCCATCGGTTCGCGCCGCCACGTGAATCTGCCAGGCGCCAACCTGGATATGCCGTCTCTCACCGAAAAAGACTGGGAAGATATCGCGCACGGCGCGGATGAAGAGGTGGATTTCTTCGGGCTGTCTTTCATTCGCGAAGCGAGCGAGCTGGACGAAGTCCGTGCGTATCTCAAGAAACGCAACGTCTCCATCGGGCTTATCGCGAAAGTGGAAACACGCCAAGCCGTTGCGAATATGGCCGCCGTCATCGCAGCGTCCGACGGCATCATGGTGGCGCGCGGCGACCTGGGAGCCGAAGTGGATTTCGAGCGCATCCCCGTCATCCAGGATCAGCTGGTGTCTCTGTCGCGCGAAGCGGGCAAGCCTGTGATCGTCGCCACGCATATGCTC
>DAISLF010000125.1:0-3160 GCA_036820585.1 Candidatus Peribacteria bacterium
ATAGCGCCATGCTCGCCAGGAGCAGGAAGAATGCCGGGTCATCCTTCCAATCGATGGAAAGACGGTCGGGCAGCAGGAGGTGGTGACGCATACAGGAAAGAGGGGAACAGCATAGGTGACGCGCGACAGGCGCAATTCTGTCCCAAGATCATTGTTCCATACCCGGTGAATGTGTCTGGATAACGTTAGGCAGCGGGGAGGACGACGGCGATACGATACTCCGCGGCGGCGCTGGCGCCCCGTTCGACCGTCCCATCCACGATCAAGTCATCCTCTTCCGTCGCCACTTCTTCTAGCACTACGGTTCCATGAAGGGCGGCGGCGATGGCGGAAGCCAAAGAGAGCATCAGGCCCGGCGTGCCGCCCAGAAGACGGTCGGACGTCGCGGCATTGCTTTGCGGGCCGGTGCCCAATATCGGCAATTCCCAGACCGCATAGAAACGGATGTGAATCTCTTGCTGCTCCCGATGGGCATTGATGAATATTTTTTTCTGCATCTGCGCCGCCTCCATACAGAGCGTGAGCACGTCCACGAGGATGGCCTGGAGCAAGGTGGCGTCGCACCGCACGGGCAGTTTCTCGGTGCAGGAGAAAACCCATTCCATACCCTGGTAGTCGTTGCTGTCGAGCAAGGAACGCAGGAGCAAAGCGGCATCCAGCTCTTCGGGCTTCTCCCGGTAGTCTTGTTCCTCCAGGCGCCCGACGAGCAGCATGGATTGCATCGCGGTCGTGAGCATGCGCGTGTGGCTATAGATCTCCGTGACCAGCCGGCGCTGCTCCTTGCTCAAGTTGGCGGCATCGGATTTTCGCAGGCGCCCCGACGCCCAGCGCAGCGCGGAAAGATGGCTGCGCAATCCATGGCTTTCCAAAAAAAGAAATTTGAGTTTGCCGCGTGGCTGGAGAAAAGAAAGAGGCTTGAACATGCGATGGAAGCAAAACCGCTTATAAGTATTGCTGGATTTTCGGCCACAACTCGTCTTCATCCATGTCACTCTTGACGAAATAATCTTTGGCGCCCAGCGCCAGGCACTTGTCCCGATCGATTTCGTTGCTGAGATTCGAAAGGATAATCACCGGAAACGCGTAGCCTTTCTGGCGGATATGCTGGAGCACGGCATAGCCGTCCTTCTTGGGCATAAGCAAATCCAGCAGCAGCAAATCCGGCTGCGTTTTTTCCAATTCTTCAATGGCTTCTTCCCCGTTCATCACCGCTTTCACCTGCACGCCGTGCTCCTCCAGCTCCAGCTGGATCGTTTCCTTCAGGAATGCCTCGTCTTCGGCGAGCAGAATGGAATGCGTCATGATGCGGAGGGGGACGGAAAGCGGAGCTTGAACGTGGTTCCGTGCGCTTCTTGGGAAACGAATGTCAAAGTCGCCTTCAGCAACCTAGCAGTGATGGAAGCCAGGTACAAGCCGAGGCCCGTGCCGTTGGGATCTTGCTCCACCGCATTGCGCGCGCGGAAAAATTTCTTGAATACTTTGTGCTGCTCCTGCAGAGGAATGCCGAATCCCGTATCGCAGACGGCCAGGGAAACCGCCCCGTCTTCGAGGGATGCCGACAGCGTGATGACGCCTCCTTCCCGGGTATATTTGATGGCGTTCCGCAGCAGATTCAGCAGGATTTCACGCAGGAGGCGCTCGTCGGTGCAAAGCGTCAGCAATGGATCGCATTCCACTCTGAACAGTTGTTTTTTGGCGGCAGACTCTTCGAGGCACGTATCCCGCAGCGATGTGCAGAGCCGGGCCAGATTCACGTTTTCGAACTTCAGATGGATCTTCTCCGCTTCGATACGCGAGATGAGCAGCATCGCATTGATCGTCTCCGCCATATTTTCCGCAGCGCTTTTCGCCGCGCCAGCCAGACGAAGCGTCGTCTCTTGGGACGGCTCGACGGTCTTTACGAGTCGGCCCAGCGCCCAACGGATCACCGTGAGCGGCGTTCGCAGCTGATGACTCGCCAGCGACATGAATTCAGACTTGGCCCGGTCCACGCGTTTCTCGCGGGTGATATCACGATAGAGCAGCATGTGGCCCCGGTGCACTTCGCCGTCAAAAATAGGGATGTAGTCTCCCGAGAGAAAGCGGCCGTCCTTCAGCTGCAATTCGCGGTTCATCGCCGGCTTGCGTTCTTGCAAAATATCGAGCAACGCTTGGGCATGCGGAGCGGGATCGGCAAACATTTGCGTGGCTTTCTCGATGACTTCCAGCCCGCTTTTACCGATGATATCCTCGGGTGCTCCCAGACCAAAGAGCCTGCAAAAGCGTTCATTGGTATGGAGAATCTGGAGATTTTCGTCAGAGGCGACCGCCGCGATCGACATGCTGCCGATGATATCTTTGAGCCGCTGCAAATTGGCGCGGTCATGTTCCTGGGCTATGGCCAGCTCGCTCGTGCGCTCTCTCACCTTGCGTTCCAATTCCCCGTTGAGCTGGCGGATTTCCTCTCCCCGTCTCGTCGCCTCGCGGTAGAGCCGTGCATTATCCACGGCAATGGCCGCATGCTGCGCCAAATCATTGGCAAGCAGCAAATCCGCCTCACCATACAGGTGTCCCGATTCGGCGGACATGAAGGTGATGGCGCCCAAGGTCCTCCCGCGTGCGGTCATCGGTACGATCATATAGGAACGCAGTTGCAGCATCCGCAGCATTTGCAAATGTCTGGCATCGCGGGCGACCGCCTCGATGAGCGCCGGCGAAATATCGCTGAGCATTTCGGCTTTCCCGGTGCGCAGAACTTCCCCGATGCCTTGAGGCGCCGAATAGTCGGCGGGATAGCGCTGCCCCAGCTGACGCGCCCACTCCACTTTCTGGGGGTCCACATGCGCGACGGCAAGCTGGCGGATGGATCCTTCTTCTTCCAGAATATGCACGCTCGACCAATCGGCGACGTCGGGCACGATGAGCTGCGCCACCGTTGCCAGCGTCGTTTCATAGTCCAAGGAAGAGCTCAGCACGCGCGCCGCATGCGCTATGAATTTCTGTGCGCGTTGCGAACGCATCTCTTCGGTGACTTCATGGAAAAAATTGACGATGTAGAGAATCCCGCCCGCAGGATTTTTGACCGGGAATGACGTGGTGCGCGCCCATCGTTCCTCCTTCGTCTTGAGCACGCGGAAGCGCAGAAGAGCGCCTTCCACCCGTTCGCCGTCGAGCGCCCGCC
>DAISLF010000126.1:0-3152 GCA_036820585.1 Candidatus Peribacteria bacterium
CACGGCTCCGCGAACCCTTCCGCACCGCCGTGAGCCTGCGCTATATCGAAGGCCTGCAGCCCGTCGAAATCGCGGAAATCACGGGTGAGAAAGTGAATACCGTCTCCGCGCACATCACCCGAGGGCTGAAACAACTGCGCTCCCATCTTGCCCATGAGTGATCCGCTCGATGCTTTTTTCCGGCGTGCCAAAGACATCTGCCCTACTCAAGTGGAAGCGCAGACCGTCTGGAGTGCCGTTCGATCCGCAGCCGCGAAATATCCTGTCAGAGCCGGGCAGGATACTTGTCCTACAGATACTATGGACGATTCCGAGTTCCCTCTGCGGCATGCGACGTCCATCAAAATTTCTGCGAAGGAGGATGAAAAATTGCAGAGCACTATTTTTTCCTATGTGCGATCCCATCCGCAAAGGAAAGCAATTCCGGATGGCAGAGAAGGATATCCCATCGGCCTGTTTCTGCGTGTCCGTCAGGTCTTCTCTTTCTCCTTCATTCGGTGGACTCTGGCTCTCTTCATCGCGCTCTTTCTTGGTACGGGGAGCATCGCGTACGCTGCCGGTTCCGCATTGCCGGGTGACCCCTTGTACTCCTTCAAGTTGAATGTGAACGAGCGCATCGCCGGAGCCTTGCAGACAAATGCGAAGACGAAGTCCCAATTCCAGGCGGGCCTTGCGATCCGTCGGCTGGAAGAAACGGAGAAACTCGTGGCAAGAGGCAAGCTGAATGAAGAAAAGAAAGCCGCGATTTTGGAGAATTTCTCCCTTCATATCGCCAAGATGAAAAAGCAGATAGCCTTGCTGGAAAAGAACGGGGACGAGCAGGACGCGGCGGATATCAGCTCATCCTTCGAGGCAAGCTTGCACGGCCATGAAGCGGTGCTGGCGCTTTTGCCCAAAAACGGCGACGTCCAGAATGCGCAGGTGCAAATCGTTCTCCGTCAGATTCATCAGGTCCGTCTTGAGACACAGCAGATACGCACACTCTCTGAAAAAAACACGCAGTCACAACCAGATCAGAAAACGACTGCCCAAGAAAGTATCAGTGCTGCGATGCGCGCCGTCGAGGACCTGGGAAAGAGACTTCAGGAAGACTTCGCCACGACTGCCGCAGCACGCAGGCGTTTCACGACTGCCGCATCGATACTGGCCAAGGCGAGAGAAAGCCTGAACGCCCAAGCGTATGCCGATGCCTTCCTGGAAGCGAAAGCCGCACAGAGAAAAGCTCATGAACTGACTATTCTCCTCGATGCATCAATGCAAGTCCATATTCAACTGAATCCGGAGACGGAGAGCGGTGAGGTATCCTCTGATCTCTCTTCGTCCGCATCATCCGTTGGAAATTCTTCCAGTAGCTCAAAAGAGCTGAGAAAGGTACCGAAGATGCTACATCTGTTGCAGAAAAAAGCGCTCTGAAAACGGTCTGCCGATGCTCATCCGGTCATTTGTGATACTATGCACGTTATTCCCCGATCTTTCCCGCAGGAAATCCTTCCCCCTTCCCTCATGAAGACGACACATCATCCCCTCCTCTATTGCGACGATGCTCCTTTTCACCCTCGGTCTTGCCGCTTGCAGTCGCCAGCAGAAGACCGAAGATACGGCTTCATCGAGTGAAGCCGCTTCCTCTGTGGCGCAAGCGACATCCGATTCATCGGTGAGCAGCGCGATACTCGCATCGAGCAGTTCTTCATCGCAAGAACGCACCACGGCGGCATCCAGCAGTCTGATGCAGCAGCAATCCTCCATGGACAACGTCTCCAGCGCTGCGGATAACAGCACGGCGGCTACAGCAGTTCAAAATTTCTACCTCGCGTGGATGCACCACAGCGGCAATCCCCTCACGGATGGTTTTCTCGAGAGCAATCTTTACGTGAGCAGTGCGCTCAAGATCTCGCTTCTTGCGGGAAACGACAGCAGCCGTCCCGTCTATTGCTCGGCGCAGAAGCCTTCCACATTCTCGCTTCAAGCGATGGGAGCGAACGCACAGCGCCGTGATGTCGCCGTGACCGAGAAGTTCCGCACGGGGGAAACGGAGCAGCTGACGGTGGGAACCGTGAAGGAAGCGGATGGGTGGAAAGTGGATTCAATCGCCTGCGGAGCATCATTGTCCTCCGCGTCTCCCCGCTGACAGAGGAGCCCGTGGGGAAACAGCTGTGCATCCATGGTGTATTTGCCCCGACCGAGTCAAGATTCACGAATTCCTTCCGGTACAACTGCGGCACGAAGTGATGATCTTCTGGAAATTCCATGGTCAATGCATGCACCCGCTGGCTCGTTCATATATAAATTCTGATCCTCTCCACGATGGGCCGTCAGTGTAAAATGGAACAATACACTGGAGCAGTGAGCGCGGACTAGGCGAAACGAGAAGTATGATTGGAAGCAGAAAAAACCCGCATGTAGAAAAAAAGCAGTACAAATGCAAGAGCCGCAAATCCCGCACCCAAGAAAAACGGCATCGAACTATTCATCCGGTCCCAGAGCAGTCCGGCCATGAAGCTGGCGGGGAGAGTCATGAGCCCGACAGCGGTATTGTAGATGCCATAGGCGCCGCCGCGACGGTCCGATGGCACAAGATCGGCGATAAAAGCCTTTGCCACTCCTTCGGTGGTTGCGTAGTAAATGCCATAGAACGCGAAGAGGAGCCATGCTTGATACGGCTGATTGGCAAAACCGAAGCCCAGGTACGCAAGCGCATAGCAAAACCAGCCGATGAGCAGCACTTTTTCACGCCCGATGCGATCGGACAAGCTCCCCAGCGGTATGGACGCCGAGGCGTAGCAGAGATTGAAGAGCGCATAGACGAGCGGGATACCCAGCACGCCGACTCCCAGGCTCTGCGTCCGCAGGATCAGGAACGTATCGGAAGAATTTCCCAGAGAGAAGATGACGACAATGAGCAAGAAAACGTAGAAGGATCTGGGAAGCTTTGCGCCGATGCGGGCGGCTTCTTTCGCCTGCACTTTCGTTTCCCGTACGCAGAACGTGAGGATGCCGAGCGTTACGAAAAGCGGGATCGCCGTCAGAAAGAAGATGTAGCGGTACTGGATGGATGCTCGGATCTTTTCCGTGGCATTGGGGCAAAAAAATACTGACGCGGTGACATCTCAAAGCACAGATATATTCGCGATGGTTCAAGAGCAACTTTAGAT
>DAISLF010000127.1:0-3104 GCA_036820585.1 Candidatus Peribacteria bacterium
GATATCCACGCCGTAGAGACGCGTTGCCAACGCGTCTCTACGGCGATCATCGCATTGCGCTGCCACCAGTACCGTCACTCCGCTGGGTTTGCGGTATTCGCTGGCCATTTTGGCGAGCAGTTTGCTGGGTCCGATACCGACGGAAACCGACAACCCGACGCGCTGCAATATTTTCGTTTGAGTTTGTGTCGCCCAAGCTTCAATGTCTGCGGGCACGCCGCCTACAAGGCTCGCAAGATCCAGATACCATTCGTCGATGGACATCTGTTCCATGATAGGGCAGGTTTCGCGCAGCACGCTCTCGATCTGCTCCGAGGCCAAGCCTGTTTCATGGAAATCGGAATTCATGCGCAATGCTTCCGGGCACAGTCGCAATGCTTCTTTGAGCGGCATCCCGGTGCGCACGCCTTTGGCCTTCGCCTCATAGCTGGCGGCGATCACGCAGCCGCCGCCCATGCCCATGGCGAGCAATGCTTTTCCTTTGAGAGAAGGGTTTTGCCGGACAAGAACGGACGCGAAAAAAGAATCAGCATCAATATGAGCGATCATGAATCAGAAAAGGAAACCGATGGAAAGCCTCTTCAATACTTCCGTATCACGCCGCGCACCACTCCCGCTGTTTGCAATTCCTCCATTGCATACATTTCGGGGAAAGCGGGGTTTTCCGCATGCAGGTGATAGCGGCCAGCCTTGTCTTTCTTCAGGCGCTTCAACGTAAATTCACCGTCGAGCACGCCGACCACGATATCGCCGGCCTTCGGTTGCTTGCCGCGTTCTACGACCACCAGGTCTCCTTCCTGGATGCCGGCGTTGATCATGCTCTCGCCTTTCACGCGCAGGAGGAACGTGGCTGCCTTGTCGCGCACGAGATAATCCTCCAGCGTCACGCTTTCCTCCGCATGCTCTTCCACGGGCGCCGCGAAGCCTGCGGCGATGGGCCCGAAGAGCGGGAGCGAGAAGGGCGCGCTGATCGCTTCCTGGATCTGCTCCAGAATCTTGATGCGGCCTTTGGGATCTTTCTCCAGATGACCGTTTTTGAAGAGCACATTTACCACTTTGGCCACGGCATTTTTACTGCGCACGCCAAAGGCCAACGCGAGATCGGCGAGCGACGGCGAGTACCCGCGCTTCTGCTGGAATTCGCGGATATAGCTGAGCACCGTACGCTGATGAGGAGTGAGAGACGATTCGGCCATAGAGAGTGGTGGAAACAGACGTCCACCATCCTACGGTGTACGAGCGTTCACTGTCAAATAAATTGTCGGAGGGGTTGGGTTAGGGTTGAGATCGATATCAAAAAAATGATTCTTTTTTCCTCCTCCTAAGCTCATTCACTTTGTGTGCTTTCCCAACCCAAACCCAAACCCTCGCTTAATCAATATGATCCAAGTCTTTATTCTTGCGTAGCTCGATGAAGGTCACGGTCCACACGGCTTCGTTGAAGACGTGCACGTAGGCGAAGAGGATGCTGGCGCCGACGATGAGGCCGATGCCCACGATGCCGCTGATGAGGTAGGTGAGGAGCGGGGACAGGAAGAGCGAGAGCACGAATGCGAGGCCGGTGATGACGATCGGCAACAGGAGCATCACGACCGCGTTGATCATGATGCGGATGGAGATGAAGAAGAGCAGCAGCACGAGGAAAATGATTTGCCCGAGGTAGCTGATGATGAGCTTGAGGCTCTGGCCCATGGCCGCGAAGACGCCGGATTTCTGGATGACGACGGCCGGCTCGGCGAAACTGAAGAAGAACTTGAGGACGTTGGAGAGCAAGAAAAAGAATACGATGATGCCCACCATGGTGAATTTAATGTCGCCGCTGATGTATCGCAGAATCAGCGAGCTGATGGTGATGCAGATGGCCCAGCCGGAGAGCACGAGAAACTCATGGATCGCCAGGATCTGGAAGAAATTATAGAGCGCCAAAATGAGGCCGCCCTCCACTTTCTCACCGCGGTGCGACTTGGCGGCCAATCCGATGATGGCGCCTTTGGCCAAGTTCGGCACGATGAATTCGATGGCGAGCAATGTGAGGAAGCTGATGACGATCGTCAGGAAAAGCCAGAGCGGGACGCTGTGATAGAGCCATTCGACGTCATCGAAGAAGCCTACTTCTTTGTGCACGAAATAGGCATGCAGGAAGTAGAGCTGGTAACCGATCAGCTTGATATTGAGGAGTGTTTCAAAAAAGGACGAGAAGAAACCCCAGCGCCGCAGCGACTTCTCCCGGGTGGTGATCGCCCAGGCTTCCGCGATGATCTCGCGGGGAGTCATGGGTGGAAGGAAGACAGAATAGAGGTGGAGGCGGTTTCGGGAACACCGGAGCAATTACCGATGCAATTGGTCATTGGTGAGTGGTCGTTGGCGCTTGGTGATTCCCTCAGAGAGGTCATTGTGCAGAGGAAGAGGAATCTGCCGCTACCGGCACTACGGCACCACTCTCCGCTTGAGGCGCTCCCAAATCAGAGACCGGGACCAAGTCCTGGAGCGGATGGTACTGATACTCTTTGCCCAAGATGATCGTGATCTGCCCCAGCTTCTCGGCTGCGATGTCCGCGGGAACGGGGCCGGATTGCAATCCCAGGAGACTCGCGAAGAAGGTGGCGAGCGGTGCGTCTTCCGGGGAGCGAGTTGTCACCAGGGAAGCGTCGCGCTTATTGGTGGGAGATTTTTTGTCATCGGATGCATTCATCATTTCGGTCACGGGGAAGCCGAAGCGGGTGAGCTCGTTGCCCAGCAACCGGGCCAATCCGCTCTTGGCGCCGGCATTCAGAATGTACATCTGCACATGGCTCAGATACATCGCGCGCTCATGGAGCAAGAGCTGCACCAGCACGCGCAGCTGCTTCCAGTTGATGGGATTGAGCGGGATGGAGACAGGCAACAGGACCGAAGCGCCGCCGTACGCCTCGCGCGGCGGGGCGTAGAGCAGGCCGCCCGGGCTTGCCGGCGAGAAAGCCGAGCCTGTTTGGTCATTCAAGTGGATGCTGATGATATTTTGCTGGTTGATCTCTTCGAGCAGTTTTCCCGCGCCCAGGATCTCGCGGAAATTCATGGTCGTTTCCACATGCTCTGCAAAGATATTCAGGAAGGCCGTGATTTTG
>DAISLF010000128.1:0-3043 GCA_036820585.1 Candidatus Peribacteria bacterium
ATCTTTTTTCCACCATCGGGCGCCTAGCTCAGCTGGTTAGAGCGACTCGCTTACACCGAGTAGGTCAGGGGTTCGAATCCCTTGGCGCCCACCACTAGCACCGAAAGCAGAGTCCATATCCTGCTTTTTTGGCTTATTCTTAAGCAAAGAGGGTTCGACCCCTGGGATGCGAGAGGCAATTTCCTTTGGATCGAATCGCAGGAGCACATTCGCCGTTCGGGGATCTTCGTTGGTAATTTCCACGCGTTCCGGTAATTTGCAAGTCCATCAAGAATAATAAACCTACCAATTCCTTCTGTAGAATCAATGGCTCCCCGAAAATAGGCGACGAGAAAAAGGAAGGTGCAAAATACAAGTCCAACGCAGCCGCTAACAATGATCCCCTTTAATCTTTGATTCATAAAACTTAATTTGGAAAAACCGCTTACTCAGATTCACAACCCCTTCCGCACTGCCACTTGCAGGAGCAGATTCGTGTCGACGAATTTCACGAGAGCTTTGTCGGTGACGGCGGCGGTGATCTCCGTGGAATTCTTACTGTCTTGGGCCAAACACCAGTGCTGCTGATTGGGCAGCCCTACGGCCGGCTCCATCCACTTGTAGCCACGGTAATGGCTGTGGCCGATGATGAGTGTTTGCAGGCGGAGATTTGATTGCAAGACGGCTCCGGTCCAGAGCTTGAGCGCTTTGCCGCGGATCGCTTCGTAGGTGCAACTGTTATTGGGGATCTTGCCCAGATGCAGAGTGCGGGAAGAAGAGGACGCATCGGTGAAATCGACTGCGTCCGGCGTGGTCTTCACGGTCCAGACGCCCGTGATGTACACGCGGCGGCCGAAGAAATCGGCGGCGGTGGATGCAGATGCCGCTGCAACGGTCGTCAGCGGCAGAAGCAGAATGCAAAGCACGGTGAAAGCAGAAACGACGGAGGAGAAGCGCATGTGCCGCACGCTACGCAAGATCAACGAAAGTTGCAACTTCTTAGAGTGTAGAGAACATAGTGCGTTGCGCTACTGCTTGAGCGAAGCGAAGATATCTTGCATCAGCTGCAGGATCTGCCCGAAATCCAGCTGGAAGGGGATACCCAGAAGCCGCGCGATCCACGACACCACGAAGAACGCGATGAAAGTGACGAGCAATCCGATGATGGCGTAACGGATGGTATGGATGGCTTTCTTGATGGTGTCTTCGTTACCTGCCGACAGGATGAAGCGAATACCTCCCCAGATGATGAAGACGAGACAGAGCAAGGATGCCACGATGAGCGCCAATGCCAAAAAGGTCTCGAAGATTTGGAGGATGTCGCCGTTCTGGAGAAGATCGCGCAGCATGCGTGAGATGGGGGAAATTACGCTTTCTGAGGCTCGAGGATTTTCAGGTTGATGCGCTGGGAGACGTTGCCGCCGATCACGCGTAGCAGCGTGCGCAGCGCTTTGACGGTCTGGCCGCTCTTGCCGATCAGTTTGCCCATATCGCGCTCGCTCACCTGCACCGTCAGCAAAATGCCGAGCTGATCCACGGTGGGCTCGATCACGAGTTCGTCTTTGTCTTCGATGAGCGACTCCAGCACGGAGCGCAGAAACGACAGGCCCGGCGTGTCGGACGTAGGTGCGGTACTCATACGCGCTCCAGAATAATCTTCTTTGCGGCTGGTGTCACTGTCTTTCTTTTTATGCGGCTGCGACGGGCGCGGGCTCTGCTGCCGGCGCGACGGGTGCCGCGGCTTCGGGAGGCTGCTCTTTCTTGGAGCGCTGCTTGGCGTAGGTCTGGATGAATTTATCCATGTCCTTCAGACCCGCTTTGCGCAGCAAGCGCGCGACGGTGTTGCTGGGAATCGCGCCCTTCGAGATCCAGTGCTGGATGTGCGCATCATTGTGCTCGAAAATCACCGGATCGCGCGCGGGCAAGTAATGCCCCACAATCTCCAGGAATTTGCCCTTCACCGGTTTGGATTTCTCCGCCACCACCAGACGGTAGGTCGGGGTGTTTTCGCGGCCGGTTCGCTGAAGACGGATGACAAGCATTGGCACCGAAGTCTAGGGAAGTGCAAGGGGCTGCGCAAGGCTATTTCTGGACGGAGGAATCCAAGGAAGCCAACGATTCCCAGGAATCCAACGGTTCCCTCATCTTGAATTTCCTCGGCGCACTCATCTCTCCCGCACCAATCGAATCTCCTCGACCAGCATCGGCCGGCATTCCTTCGCGAGATACTCCTTGAGAGCCGGCAACAGCGGCTGGCACTCCTGCGCGGCGATGCTGTGCTTGCACATGATGGAAAGGCTCGCATGCGAAAACGTACTCACGCGCAGCGCATCGGCAATGTGGGGAAGCGCGCTGTGGATCCACTTCTGTGCCGCAAACGTGACGAGTGACGCCGACGCCTGCTGATGCAATCCGCGCTTGCGCAGCACTCTGGGAAGAATGGAATGGAGAGAGTCCATGGGTGCGCTCATTATAAGGATGCGAGCACGCGACGGAAGACCCCGGCAGTGTTCGCTGCGGCGGTGTGCCAGGAATATGTCGCAATCGTAGGGGGACGCGCAGGGGGCAAGCGCAATTCCGCAGCGAAGCTCTCGATCGTCGACGGGAGCAGTACCGTGCCAAGCGGCGCGATCTCGCAGAATGCGCCGGCATCGGTCACGATTGCCGGACAACCGCACGTATGCGCTTCGAGAAGGGGCAAACCAAAACCTTCGTAGAGAGAAGCGCTCACGAAACACAGCGCCGCAGAATACAGCGCCGGCAAATTTTCTTCCGGTACATCGGCGAGCAATTGGACGCCAGGCCCAAGACGCAATGCCCGCGCTTCCGGTCCGGACGTGACAAGTACGAGCGACGTATCGTGCAAGCCTGCGGCCGCGAATGCATCGATGAGCATCTGCACGTTCTTGTGCTGCTTGGCGTTGCCGACGTACAGGAAGTACGGGGCACGAATGTCATGCTCCTGGAGGACGCGCTGCTGCTGATGCGCTGACTGCGGCGTAAAACGCGGCGAGACGCCTTCGTGAATCGTCGTCGCGTCGCGCGCCTTTTGACCATAGGCGCG
>DAISLF010000129.1:0-2996 GCA_036820585.1 Candidatus Peribacteria bacterium
CGGTGGTGCCGAGCAGTAATTTCGGGAAGCGCAGCCACTGCATGACGGTGCGGCGCGGGCAGCGGCGCACGAACCGTTCCACGATTCCCGGCCGGCTGAGCACGTGCGGCCGGTGGAAACTATTGCCCTGGATGCTGCCGAACTGCGTGAAGGCCGCGACGATGCCATCGAGCAGGGTCTCGGAACGTCCCATCGTCTTGGCTGACGTCACGAGACGGATGACCGTTTCGTATCCCGGATTATTCGCCTTCTCGTCGAGAGATTTGCTGTAATCCTCCACCATCTGCGACACGCGCTCGCCCGTGGCCTGGTCTTCCTTCGCCTGGGGAGCGTCGCCGCTGGAAAACATTTCGACGAGGCTCGAGAGCCACGTGAGCGGATTGAGCCAGTTGCTGCCTTTTTTCTTCGGGTTGATGAGCTTTTTGGCTTCGTCCTGGAGATGGCGTTGCCAGCCTTGCTTGGCGGGACGCAGGACAAACTGCACGGCCGCGCCTTCGTCGATCTTCAATTTGGAGAATGCATTGGTGAGCGTATTCAGCGGATCGCTCTTGAGCTGTTGGTACGTTTTGAATGACGATTTCCAGGAATGCGACGGCACGAGCATCTCGGCTGCCACCACGGATTCATCCGTGAAAATGTTGTAGTCCTCCACTTCGTCGATGATGGTATCCGGATAGAAAGACGTCACCTGCTTCTCGATCAAATGCGCGATCTTGCGCGGGCAGACCATGAAAAAAAGAATCTCGCCTGCGAGCGCGGCGTACTCTACCGACAAGAACGGTTGGCCATGCGTGATGCGCTTGTGGTTCGAGACGTAGAGGGAATTGAGCGATTGAAATAAGTGATCCATCACGCCCAGCACTTCCTTGAAATCCTTCCCCGTGGAGAACTGTTCCGATTCCACTTCCTTGTCTTCCTTGCTCTCTTTCTTGGGAACCAGCAATTGCAGAAAGACGAGATCTTTTTCGCGCCGCACATCGGCGCGCAGCCGCAGCCATGCCATCCAGCCCCAGAGCGCCGCGAAGAGCAGGAGGAGAATGCCGATCAGTTGCAGGAAAAGAAGCACGGGGGATAAGAGGAGTGAAGAGAGCCGGAAGCATCGTACCATTCTATCATATTTTCCGCGCTTTCTCCATCGGCAATCCAGCGGTTTTTGCACTGTGCACCGAGAAAAAAAACTGTAAAATAGAAGGAGGAGATGCCCAAAACCAATGCTTCGCTTTTCTGAAATTTTCAACCGGCGCGCCATACGCTCCGTCTTGCGGGGGATGCTGCGCTATATCTTCGGACGGACGGGACAGCGCAGGGTGGTGGGCTGGCGTATGTTTTACAGGCTGCGTACGGAGGTCTTGCTCCATAGCAAATATCCCATCGCGGGTGTCAGCCATTTTCCGGCATCCCGTTTGTGGGTCGATCGCGAAGTTTTTCCGCGCATCCAAAAGCTGCTGCTGCGCGCGCAACATACCGTCGTGATCCAGATGTTCATCTGGAAGGACGACCGGCTCGGTAGGCAGATGGCGGCGGTGCTTTTGGAAGTGGCTGACCGCGGCGTGCACGTGGAGATTTTCAAGGAAGCGTCAGGGGATTTCTTTGAGTTGCATCGTGATTTCCTCAGCACCAAGCAGTCGAAAAATGAGATCTGGCAGCGCTTCTGGCATCATCCCAATATCCGGGTGACGTATGAAGGCACCCGCGATCACGCGAAGGTCTACATCATCGACGATAAGATTCTGCTGCTCACCGGCATGAATATCGCCGCGGAATACAGCGAGACATTGCACGACTACATGGTGGAATTGCGCGGATCCACGTTCGTAGAACAGTATCTGACGCACGGTGAATTACGCGGCCAACAACATCATGAAACCCGTCTCGTGATGAATACCGAGAACCAGAAAGATGTCCGCCCGGTGGTGATGCATCTCATCGAATCAGCGGTGCATTCCATCGTCTTGGAGCAATGTTATATTTCCGATCCGAAAGTGCTGGAGGCGCTGATCCAAAAGACCCATCAGGGAGTTCGTGTGACGCTGGTCGTGCCTGCGAAGACCAATTTTCAGCATCAGTTCGCCAATATGCAGTCTGTAGCCCGGCTGATCTCCGAAGGAGAACAGCAGTGCACGCAGGTTTTTCTCTATCCCACCATGTTCCACGGCAAAACGATCTTTGTCGATCGTACCAAGGCTTTCATCGGGTCCGCCAATCTCATCGCCGCTTCGCTCGATGATATGGGAGAAGTGAACGTGTTGCTGGAAGGGAAATCGACGCTGGCACTGCTCAAACTGCGCGACACGCTGCGCGACAGCATCCTGGCGAGCCGGCCGCTCAATACACCGCCGCGCTTCCATTGGATCGGACGGTGGCTGGCATGGATGAAACTATGAGAATCGCCAAGCATCATTGATGCACTTGGTCATTGTGTGCTCGGTGATTTTTCACAAATGCTTGTGCTTCTCCACCATCTGCACCAAAGACCGTATGGTCATGTCTTTCTTCACGAAATAATCGTCCGCGCCCAGCTCCTGGGCTCGCAGCTTAAAATCCGCCTGGTCGAAATTCGTGAGCATGATGATAGGAAACGTACGCAGAGCACGCGGCAGCTCCTTGAGCACCTGGAAGCCATCGGCCTTGGGCATATGGATATCGCAGAGCATCAAGTCGGGCTTGTATTCCGCTGCAAGGCGAAGTGCTTGTTCGCCGTCTTCGGCGGTGACGATATCGTAGCCCTCCATCCCAAATTTCTTCACGAAGAGATCCCGGAGGACCGCGTCATCTTCGGCGACAAGGATTTTTCCTTTTGACATAAGAGATAGTATAGCAAATGTGTACAAATAAGTACATGGAAAGATCGGGAGGCATGAGGGTGTTTCCTTTTCTGGAGGTCATACATTGCATGACATGAGAGCGAAGAAGTGCTATACTATTGGGATTTATGACAGAAAACCGGGTCACTCTCGGGTGCGCTGCAAGCATTGCCCTGCTGATGCTGATGCTGG
>DAISLF010000130.1:0-2990 GCA_036820585.1 Candidatus Peribacteria bacterium
CAGGCTGGAGACCGTCACGAAGTCGATCGGTTCATGCTGCTGATACAATTCAGAAATCGTCTGGAAGACGAGGCGGTAGGTGGGATCGTAAAAATCATCCGGGCTCAGCAGATCCGATACTTTGATGATGGCCTCCGGGTCGAGCAACAAAGCTCCCAGCACCGTCCGCTCCGCTTCGATGGCGCGTGGCTGCCCCTCCAGTACTGCCAATGGAGATGTTCCTGTGTGCATGAGAAAAGGATTCTACGTCTCTCCCGGTTCTCATCAACGAGAAGGGGATGACAGCGAGCATCGAACACTGCCTGTTCTATGTGCAGATTGTGGAAAAGATGTGCATTGCCTCGGCGCCGTAAAAAAAACTCATCCGCGCGCGAAAATTGCAGCGCAGGTTCATGAACCTGCGCTGCAGAAATTCCATGACGCACATAGATCGTTCAAATCAACGCAGCAACACGAATCTCTTTCTCGATTTTCTCGGCAAGCTTGGGCGTCTGGATAAGATAAAACCTGGCTTGTTCCCTGCCCTGCCCGAGCGTCTCTTCGCCATAACGGAAGTATGCTCCTGATTTCTCCACAATGCCGTACTTCACGCCCAGATCGAGCAGCTCTCCTTCCTTACTGATGCCACTGGCATAGAGAATATCGAACTCTGCCTGACGGAAGGGCGGGGCCACTTTGTTCTTCACCACTTTGACACGCGTCCGATTGCCGACGATTTCCTGTCCCTCATTCGACTTATCGACGCTGGTTTTCTCTGTCAATTTATCGATGCGACGGACATCGAGCCGCAGCGAAGCGTAAAACTTCAGCGCATTACCACCCGTGGTGGTCTCGGGATTGCCGAACATAATCCCGATCTTCATGCGGATCTGGTTGATGAAAATGACCGAGCAATTGGTCTTGCTCACGATGGAAGTCAATTTACGCAGCGCCTGGCTCATCAAACGCGCTTGCAGACCCATATGCGAGTCACCCATCGCTCCGTCGATCTCCGCCTGCGGCGTGAGTGCGGCAACCGAATCGATCACGATGATATCGATGCCGCCCGAGCGTACCAGTGTCTCTGCGATCTCCAGTGCCTGCTCCCCATTATCCGGCTGGGAGACCAAGAGATTATCCACGTCCACCCCAATCTTGCGTGCATATTGGATGTCGAGCGCATGCTCTGCATCGATGAACGCCGCCCGGCCGCCGCGCTTCTGTGCTTGTGCGATGGCATGCAGCGCCATGGTGGTCTTGCCCGATGACTCAGGACCGAAAATTTCGATGATACGTCCTTTGGGAATGCCGCCGCCCAATGCAATATCAAGCGTCAATGAGCCGGAAGAAACTTTTTCAATTTGAACATCCGGCGTGTCACCCATCTTCATGATGGCGCCATCGCCGTATTTTTTCTTGATATGCGAGAGCGCCGCTGCGATCGCAGCGATTTTGACGGAGGCTGCATCGCTTTTGGCATCCGCGGGTGCTTTCACCTTGGGTGGTTCCATAACGGTTGAAGAGGAAGAAGACTTCATCATAATAAGAGGAGGAAAAATGGAAGTGAAGGATGTACTCCGTGGAACCCGAAGGTGTACGTAAGTACACTTGTAGAGTACTGCCTCTTCTTCCAGGGTCAAAGAAAGCACATTGCAAGCAACCAAAAGCAATGGCGGTGTATTAAAGTACACCCGGGCAGTTCCACTGGCGCCCAGAACCTCTTTCTTCCCTGACGTATAAGAAAATCTTTACTCGACGAGAAAAATTTTCAGAGTGGGCGGCAATGCCCGATGGAAGACTGCACATCCGTAATTTGACAGTAGAATCCCGCGGGGCAGAGGACGCCCGCCGGACCGCCACAGGGGGTCATAGCTGCTGCTGCGCCTGTCCCGCTGATGACAGCAGCGTCGGATGCAGTCATGCCTGAGAGGAAAGAAAGTGAATGCGTGATCTTCTCAAAGTCTGTGATTTGCGCCCCACTCTCCATCGTGGGATCCAGCGAAAAAGAAAGCGTGAGAACGTTTTGGGGATGGTGTGCATCTGCTGCATCGATATGCGCAGTCCACTGTCCCGGCACTTCACCCGTGACGATGACGGCCTTGCGCGTTGCGAGCACGAATGGATGCAGCGTCATTTTGCTTCCGGAGAATGCGAGAGAGGAGAAATCAAAAGGGAGCTGCTTCGAAGGCTGCAAGAAAACTTTCAAAGAAATGGCGGTCGATCCGGACGCGGTGAAGATTGCATTCTGGCTTTGCATTGTCGCAGTCCAGCTGCGAGGAACCTGCAATGCGATACCCAGCGATCGCGACGTCCAGGTACGTACTGGCTCTTCGGCGCCTTTGAGGATCTTCGTCACCTCCAGCACGGGCAAATCCGTCTGATCGATATTGAGCTGCAATGTGCCTTGCGCCGTAATCTCCCGCCCTTCCAGCGGAAACAAATTTAGGGTGCTGCTTTCCATGTAGTAGAGCGGCCGGCCGTTGGCGGTCAGCAGATGCGTGCCACGCCGCCCGAGAGAAAGCTGTGTTCGCTCCACCTTGCCCGTCACTGTCTGCAGACCAGAAGGAAGAGGGATAGGTTTCGCGCAAGAAGCCAGGAGAAGAAGCGAAACCATGCAACTGAATACACCAAACCCGGTACGGTACGAAAAGAGGGAAGTGCGCATACCCGAAGAATACCCCAAGAGGGATCGTCCCGGGGGTATTTTCCTGCAGATTGCAACGGAAATTCTTACGCCACGCCACTGGCCTTTTTGCTGGCGTCGAATGCGTAGACGGCACGGCCCACGCGGGTGAAGTACGGCATTTTTTGGAGATTCAGCGAAATGGTGCCGATCTTGACGGTGCGTTGCTTCGCTACTTCGGCGATAATCTCTTTTTTGGACAAAGGACCTTTCTCCAGGAGGATGCGCTCGATGACATCGGCGACCGTACCCGGCTCGTAGCCCCATTCGCGCAGTGCGTAGAGGCCGCGGCCGACGAGGACGAATTGCGGATAGCGGATGAGCTCAT
>DAISLF010000131.1:0-2915 GCA_036820585.1 Candidatus Peribacteria bacterium
TTCCTCGGCGGGCGGAGGAGGATCTTCGGTGGGCGGCGGTTCCTCGGCGGGCGGAGGAGGATCTTCGGCGGGCGGCGGTTCCTCGTCTACAACGGATATTGCCTGCAGCGGCGGCTACACCTGCCGCGGCAATTCGCCGCTTGCATCCACAAGTTGTCCTGCGAATCAAAGGCTTGTATGGGCATCTCCCGCCACGCCAGGGGCTGTCGTTTCCTGCCGCACGGGCAGCCAGAATGGCAGCTGTGCGAAGTGCGACGCGGCAAGCGTCTCCTCCGCTGCCTCCTCTTGCGCAGCTTCTTCCGTCCCGAGCTTGCCCGGAAGCTGCCCCACGGGCAGCGTGTGCATGCTCAAGTTAGATTGTGCGAGTGCGAATGGTACGAACAGCGGGACCGGGTGCTCCGGGGGGGACCCCGCGCCCATCAGGAAAGATTCAAGTACCTGCTGCACACTGCCGCCCTCCGCCTCTTGCTCGAATGCCTCCAGCTCGGTCAAGTGCCCGATTGATGATCCGCCTCCTCCTGGGAAGCATCTCTGCGGTAAAACGAACAATTACCCTTGTGCGGGACCTATTTACTGTCCCAATACAAGCAGCAGTTCTTCGGCGCCGAAAAAGTGTCCTGCGGGCAGCCTGACTGTTCCCACCAATACGTATTTAGATCCTGCAAGCGGTATATGCGAAGAGCTACACCTTCCTTCTACTTTTCGTGCTCTTCTTCCTTTTCCTTCTTATCCTTGCGATAGAGGTGCGGAACCCCTGCCTGGCACTCCTCCTTGCGTTCCTCCTTCTTGTCCTGCGGGACAGGTAGCGACGGATACATCATTAGGTGGTTCCTGTCCTTCGGCATACTGTCATACGTGCGGCCCTCCTTCAGCCAGCTCGGCCGCTTCCTCCGGCAATTCCTCGAAAGGTGGTACTTCCTCCGGCAATTATTCCTCCAAACCATACTGTGAAGTATTGATAGATTCTTTCGGGCGCGCGCACGAAGTGTGCCAAGGAAGAGGGTCCTCCAGCCGCAATTCCTCGAAAGGCACCAGCTCCTCGGGTGCGAGCTCTTCGGTGTGCCCGCTGCAGTCGAGCTGCATGGATACGTCCGCCTGCAGCGCGAAGGGAGGCACCTGCGTTCCTGGTGTCTGCCCGGTGGCAGGTTTCAATCTGGGTAATACCTGTGTTTGTGGCACGCGTGTATGCGCCAGCAGCAGTGTTGGAAGGAGCAGTGTTGGGAGAAGCAGTGTTGGGAGAAGCAGCAGTGTTGGGAGAAGCAGTGTTGGGAGAAGCAGTGTTGGGAGAAGCAGTGTTGGAAGGAGCAGTGTTGGGAGAAGCAGTGTTGGGAGAAGCAGTGTTGGGAGAAGCAGTGTTGGGAGAAGCAGCAGTGTTGGGAGAAGCAGCAGTGTTTCGTCAGCGGCGGCGGTTTCTTCCACCGGGATTTCTTTTGCCAGTTCTTCCAGCCCATGCGCCGGCGAGGTGGACTGTCCTGTGGGGAGGGTGTGCTTGGATGGGAAATGCAGTGCGTGTAGCGATGCTAGCCAATGCTCAGCCGGCCAAGCATGTCTCAATGGCCTCTGTCGTCGTTGCACCAACACGACGCAATGTCCTTCCGGCAACGTGTGTCTAGCCGGTAAATGCGCGGCTTGCACTTCTTCCACTCAGTGCCTGCAAGGTCAGGTATGCACGAGCGGACAATGTCATCTGTGTACCGACTCCTCTCAATGCACCATTGGAAAAGTGTGCATCGCCGGCCAGTGTCAGCGCTGTACGGATGCCCGCCAATGCGCTGTGGGGCAGCTCTGCACCAATGGCAAGTGCAGCGGCTGTGTGTCATCCGGACAATGCCCCGTGGGAGAAACTTGCCAGAGCGGTCATTGTCAAAACTTCTGCGGGAATGGCCGTCTGGATCCGGGAGAGCAGTGCGATGCCGGCACGCAAAACAGCGATGTCTTCCCCGATCGCTGCCGCTCCGGCTGCACAAATCCGCGTTGCGGCGATGGGATTCAAGATACAGGAGAGCAGTGCGATGCCGGCCTTCAGAACGGTGTGCCGGGCGGCAGCTGCAGCAGCGCGTGCATGCTGGTGACGACGCCGGTCGTCGCCTCCAATGTGATCGACCTTCCGCTCCATTTCCCCGGGGGGGGCGTGAATGGAGAAGGTCAGGCGGAAGTCCACAGCTCCCAATCTGGGTTTGCTACTGCGTCGCTGACCTCGATTGCCACCCATCATGCTCCATCCGGCAAAACAGGTCCCGCCACGGTCGCGGTGATGGCGGCGGGAGCGGCGGCGGGCTGGGCATGGATTCGCCGCCGGCATAGTGCCAGGCAGAAAAATGAAGCCGTCAAATGAGACCGATCACGGCGACCGCACGAAGCACGAACACCATGCTCAATCCAAGAGGATGGCTCTCCCGCCAATCTTTGCGGCAACGCCCTCTACGGATAGAAGTGGTGCACTCGGCAGGATTTGAACCCACGACCTCCTGGTTCGAAGCCAGGCGCTCTATCCAACTGAGCTACGAGTGCAGATTTCTTGCAACATGATACAACGGGCACCGCGCAAGCGCTTTGTTTTCTTTTTTGCCGCACCAAGCCAACTGAGCTACGAGTGCAGATTTCTTGCAACATGATACAACGGGCACCGCGCAAGCGCTTTGTTTTCTTTTTTTGAGCGTAAGAAAAGCTGGTATCAGGCGTCCTAATGGCATTACTGCTCTTCGCATTATGGATGGAACTGCGCTTCTTCCTGGCATTTCTTTTTCAAAAAATTCTTTTCAGACAAAAATTCAGAGAAAAATCGAATCCGGTGCACAAATTCTTTCAAAAAAAGGGACCCCCATCGAGCTGCCCCATTTCCGCGACCCGCGCTTGCGGCAATTGGGAATACTGACGTTCTTCCATATTCTCGCCCACCTGATGCTTCCCTTCCC
>DAISLF010000132.1:0-411 GCA_036820585.1 Candidatus Peribacteria bacterium
GGATCGGTATTGGCGGTATCGAGGAAGAGTTTCATACAAAGTGAAGGAAAGAAAGATAGTGCCATCCTGAGCGTTTTGCATTCCGCGTGCAAGAAGTGTCGCGCACGATATCGTCGCATTTCTGCGACAGACGGCAGGCGCAAAGCGTACGATGGTCTGGATCGCTGCATCGCCCATGACTTCTCGAAAGACCATTTTTGCAGGCAGCGTCGCTATCCTATTCATCGCCGCAAGCATCATCGGCTCATTCGTTTTGCATCAAAAACCTTCCTATGATTTTCCGCTCGTGCGCACACTGCAGAAAGAAAAGGAAGTGGAAAATGTCGCCAACAGCACCGGCTCGATGCCCGTGAAAGATTTCGTGCGCGTCACGAACCCGCCGACGTCGAACGCCTCCAAACTATCTTCGAT
>DAISLF010000132.1:421-2904 GCA_036820585.1 Candidatus Peribacteria bacterium
GCCGCCGCATATCCGCATCCAAGTGCCTTTCACCGTTCAGGCGCCGCTCGGCAATTGGAATCTTCCCTATCAGGAAGCCTGCGAGGAGGCATCCATCATCATGGTGCATCACTTTTTGGACGGCACGGACATCACGCCGCAAGGAGCGGACAAGGAAATCCAGGATATCGTCGCTTGGGAAAATACGACGTTCCATTCCAGGGCCGATGTGACGGCGGAGGAGTTACAACGAATCGCCGAGGATTATTACCAGTATACCGGCCAGCTCTTCTACGATTTCTCGATCGACGACATGAAGCGCTTGCTCGCGCACGGCTATCCCATCATCGTGCCGCTGGCGGGCCGCGATCTGGGGAATCCGTACTACAGCGGGCAAGGCCCCTGGTACCACATGCTCGTGATCACGGGCTACGACGGCAACGATTTCATCACCAATGATGTCGGCACCAAGCGGGGCAAAGATTACCGCTACCCAACGCAAGTGGTCTACAACGCGATTCATGACTGGAACCAACAGGAAGAAGATATCCACGGAGGCAGAAAAGTGATTTTGGTGCTCGAACGATGAGCCTGGAAAAGCGAAGGACGAAGGAAAAGGTGCGATTCTTACGGAAAAAAAATGGAAAAGATGTCAGAACAGCTGTGTACGACACACAATTCCCCCTGTATTTTAGAATACATTCCTTTGGAATGTTCGGTTTCTTCTCTTCTTCTTATGCCCACCGTCCGCCCTGATCCCAAGACTCTCATCGGCCAAGATCCGTCCGTTGTGCCCATGTCGGCGCAGCGCATCCTTACGGTCGAAACGAAAACGCCCGGAGTCTGGATCGGGCCCAAGGATGCACGCAAGCTGTCGAGCGAGGAGAAAGAAGAATACGAGCTCGCGCACACCATCATGAAGTACCTGGCCATCGAAGGACCGCGCCGCCACAAATCCGGCCATCCGGGCGGTCCCCTCTCGGCCTTCACGTTCGCCTACGCGCTGCTGCGCCGCCGCGATCCGCACATCGATGCGGCGCTGCGCATGAGCGCCGGGCATCTCTCCATCCTCGCCTACGGCTTGCAGTACTTGGGTGGACGCGGCATCCATGATCCGCGGCTCGCCTCCCCCGAAGCCATCATCGAGAATTTCCGCACGATCAAAGGTCTCCCGGGTCATGCGGAAGCAGGCATCGGCGATATTCCCTTCGGCTTCGGACCGCTCGGCAAAGGACTCAGCAATGGAGTCGGCCACGCACTCGGCTGGCATCTGCAGAAGCGGCCGGGCATCACGGACGTGCTCATGGGTGACGGCGATTCGCAGGAAGGACAGATTATGGAAGCGGCGCGCGTCGCGAGCAAGCTCAAGCTCGATCACTTGATGCTCCATGCCGATGTGAACGACATTCAATTGAGCACAGTCCCGTCCAAAGTGGCGGCTTGTGATCTCGCCGCCATCTTCGATGCCATGGGCTGGGCGGTGATCGAGGTGCAAAACGGCAACGATCCGGCACAAGTGGAAGCGGCGCTCGATCATGCATACACTCAGGTCGGCAAAGGTCGCCCGATATTCCTCTGCTACTACACCGTCATGGGCAACGGCGTGCAGACGATGGAAGATGCCGCCAACAAAGGTTCTGCCGAATTCCACGGCGCACCCATGAAAGATGAGGCGGCCGCGTTGGAGCTCGCAAAGCTCCGGCCGCTCCCGGAAGTGACCAAGAGGTACGAAAAATACCGCAAAATACTGATGGAACAATATACAGGAGTGCCGTCGTTTGGGGCGGCATTGCCGACGCTCAAAAAAGGACCGCGCGCCATCACCGCCGACAAAGGCGCAGCCCGTAAAGATTTCGGCGCGGTGCATATTAAAAACCTGATGAAGACCGATCCGCGCATTTTGGTGCTGCACGGCGACCTGGCCGGCTCGGGCGGGTTTGATGAAGTGGAGAAAGAATTCCCCGATCGCGTCATCAATTGCGGCGCCGCTGAAGCCAATATGTACATGATGGCCGCGGGGCTGCGCCAGGCGGATATGCTCCCCGTCACCTATACCTTCGCAGCGTTCGGCACCAATGAAGCGCGGGCCAATGCCCGCCTCATCGATGTGAATGCGGGCCATGTCGCCTGCGCCGTGCTGCACGATTGCACGCATGCGGGCTTGAGCGTGGGCGAAGACGGCGAGACGCACCAAGACCGCAACTACCTCAATATTCCGTTCGATCACACCCAAGTGTGGATGCCCGCCGACAGCAACCAAGCGGGTGCGGCCGCCGAGCGCGGGCTGGAGCTGGTCGCGGAAGGAAAACAAAGCGCGTATGTATTTTCCGCTCGCAGCGGGCATCCGCAATTGAAATCCCCTGCCGGCGACATCATCTATGACGCGAAGTATATTTTTGATGGAAAGATGGATCTGATCCGCGGCATGGGCGATGCGACCGATGAAGTGACGATCATCGCGACAGGCATCGCGGTGCATGATGTAGTCGCCGCTGCCGACGAAC
>DAISLF010000133.1:0-2877 GCA_036820585.1 Candidatus Peribacteria bacterium
CCCGCGCCGGAGCCGACGATCACGACGTCGCAATCGAGGACGGTGTCGCCCTCGGCGCGCACCGTGAATTGCGCGTCGTTTCCCGGCACGACGTCGATGTGCGCGAACCAGAGCAACTGCGGCGACGGATGTCGCAACAAAAAATACGGCGCGCCGCCGATGTCGCCTCGCAGTATTTGCATGCGAGAGGCGAAAAGAAATGTGCGCTCGATCCAATCAAGACACTCGCGCTTCGCATCGTGATCGCCGCCGACGGTGCGGTACGCGATGAATGTGCCGAGTGAGTGGAGAAATTCCTGTCGCATCGCGTGCATTGTACAGAGGTTGCGCCCGGAAGAAATCCAAGACTATGATTATATTATTTTGGCTTCTAATAAACAAAAAGCGGCGATCCGTTTCCGGAGCACCGCTCGATGTCAGAAAGAATTATCTCTTGCTCTTTTTCTTCGAGGACTTCTTCCTCTTGGCGGGAGCCTTTTTCTTGCTGACCTTCTTCTTTTTCGTGGCCATGAGAAGTAGGGGGAAACGGATAACTCACTTGAGTCTACGATCACGCGCGCCGTAACGAAAGAAATTTGCAGAGCGCGCGATAAAAATTGTGATGTGTTCGCACATGAAATATTTATACAAAAAAAAATTTCGGAAAATATTTTCATCGTGTGAATGTATTTTTGCGAAATGGAGATCGGAGAGGTCGAGGAATGCAAAGAAAATTCGTCGATCTCTTCGAGTCCCTCGAAATCCAATTTCGCGTACATTCAAATCACATCACTTCACTCCTCAGGAATTTTTCAGAATGTGCCCCATCTTTTCTTTCTTGGTTTTCAGATAGCGCTTCTGCCGGTCGGAGAGATGCGCGAATTCGATCGGCAATTGTTCCGTCACTTCCAAACCGTATCCCTGCAGTCCGATGATTTTCTTGGGATTATTGGTGAGGAGCCGCATCTTGCCGACGCCGATATCACGCAATATTTGGGCTCCGATGCCGTATTCGCGCAGATCGCTCCCCAAGCCCAAGCGTACGTTGGCTTCCACCGTATCCAAGCCCTCTTTCTCTTGCACGGCATACGCGCGGATCTTATTGGCGAGTCCGATGCCGCGTCCTTCCTGGCGCAAATAGAGGAGAACGCCGCGCCCTTCCTGCGCGATTTTTTCCATCGCCTGATGGAGTTGCTCCCCGCAATCGCAATGTTGCGAACCGAAGACATCGCCCGTAAGACATTCGGAGTGCACGCGCACGAGCACAGGCACGGCGGCGCTGATCTCTCCTTTGATCATCGCCACATGCTCCCGATGATGCAGCGCATCCGAGTACACGCGGATTTTCCACAAACCTTTGTCCGTTTCCAGATCGCTCTGCGCATCGAGACGGATCATGCTTTCGTTTCGGCGCCTCCACGCGATGAGATCTTCGATCGAAATGAGCGGAATGGAATACTCCTGCGCAAATTTCTGAAGCGACGGCAGTCGCATCATCGTGCCGTCATCATGCATCAGCTCGCTCAAGACTCCCACCGGCTGCAGGCCGGCAAGCCGGCAGAGATCGATGGTCGCTTCGGTATGACCCGCGCGCACCAGTACGCCGCCTTCCTGTGCCTGGAGCGGAAAAATATGGCCGGGCCGCCGCAAGCCAAGCGAAGTGGCTTCCGGCCGGATGGCCGTGAGAATGGTATGCGCGCGATCCGCGGCGCAGATGCCCGTCGTGATGCCTTCAGATGCATCGATGCTGACGGTGAACGGCGTGCCGAGGCGCGACGTATTGCGCATGACCATCGGCGGCAGATCCAGCTTGTCGGCAAGTTCGCTGCTGACCGGCATGCAGACCACTCCGCCGGTGTAGCGGATCATGAAGGCCATTTTTTCCTCCGTGATGTGCTTGGCCGCGATCACCAGATCGCCTTCGTTCTCGCGACTCTCGTCATCGACGACGATGACGAATTTTCCCGCGCGCAGCGCATCGAGCGCAACGGCGATGGGGTGAAATGCTGTCATAAGAGAAAAATTGTACTGCAGAACTACCGGGGAGAACAGACCGGAACCGAAGAAACCAAGGACTCCGACGGCGGACAGTTCCTTGGCTTCATCAGTTTGCCTGGAATCCTTTCGGTCACTTCACCCGTATCGAGTACGTCTGCCGAAGACTTCGCGGCGGCGCATGGCGGATATCCACCATGTAGGTTCCCGGCGGGAAGAGATAGTCTTGGTTGCACTGCGGCCCCGTGAAGCCGAAGAGATCCACGTCGTCCATGGGATACACCAGGCATCCCACGGCGGGATCGCTCGTCACGCCGATCATCATCTGCTTGCCTCCGTTGGCGACGATCGCGGCATCGGACGGCACTTTGAATGTGTACCAATCTTCGAGGTCGCTGGCATCCATCACATCCACATGCACGAGGTCCGTGAGCGGCTTGGCCTGCGAGAAGCCGTCGTTGCCGTCGCCGACGCCCAGCTTGGCATCCACATGATAGTTCGCATTCGCGACAGAGGATTGGACTTGCAACTGGTAATCGCCAGCGGAGAGCGCCGAAAGCAAAAAGCAATCGCCGCCATCCTGATAGCCGATGTAATACTCGCTGCTGAATCCGCCACTGCCGATACGATAGAGACGGCACGTGATGGCTCCCGCCTGGCCCGCATCCAGCGAGGCATGAATATCCGCAGTCAAACCGGCGGATACATGGAACAAATATGCAAATGGATGTGCCTGATTGAACGTGCGCGCATCTTGGAACGGATAGCCCACGCTGCGGCTGTTGTCTTTATCTTGCTGGGCACCGGCCTGTTCGTTTGCCTGCTGCTGCACACGCTTCGCCTGGTTCTGCGTATACAGATCGGCACTCGATGACTGGCCCGCAGCTGCTGCGCTTAGAGAAG
>DAISLF010000134.1:0-2836 GCA_036820585.1 Candidatus Peribacteria bacterium
GCTCGGGATGAAGCAATGTTTCGACGTCCGTCCCGGGGATGCCGCTCTGACGCAGGCCGAATATTTCACCCGGGCCACGCAGCTTCAAATCAATTTCGGCGAGCATAAAGCCCGAGTCGTGCTGCTCCATCGCCTTGAGGCGCGGCGAATAGGCTTGGCTCTGCTGGGTGGTGAAAAGAAAGCAATAGCTCTTGGCATCCCCTCTTCCCACCCGGCCGCGCAGCTGGTGCAACTGCGAGAGGCCGAAGCGTTCCGCGCCTTCGATGATGATCATGGTGGCATTAGGCACGTCGATGCCCACTTCGATGACGGAAGTCGATACGAGTATCTGGAATTCTTTTTCACGGAAGCGTCGCATGATGTCTTGCTTCTCGGCCGGCTTCATCTTGCCGTGCAGCATCGCGATGTGGCGGCGCGGGAAAGCCAGGCGCAAGCGCTCCAGCTCCGTTTCCACGTTGCGCACTTCATCCAGCTCCTCGCTTTCGGCGATGAGCGGGCAGATGACGAAGACCTGCCTGCCTTCCTCTATCTGGTGGTCGATGAACCGCTCCACGGCAAGACGTCCGCTCGGCGGCACTACTTTGGTATCGATCGGCTGGCGGAGGCCGGGTTTTTCCAGCAGCACCGACAGATCGTGATCACCGTAGGCCGTGAGCGCGAGCGTGCGCGGAATGGGAGTCGCCGTCATGGAGAGGAAATGAGGACTTCCCTTCTCTCGCAGGCGTTCGCGCTGCATCACGCCGAAGCGGTGCTGCTCATCCACGATCACGAGCCGCAGATCTTTGAATTGCACGCTGTCTTCAATAAGCGCGTGCGTGCCGATCACGATATCGATCGTGCCGGTCACCAACTTTCGCTTGATGTCATCGGCTTCGCTTCGCACGATGGAACCGGTGAGAAGCGCGATACTCGGCAACGGAAAATCCTTGAGGGGTCCTGCGGTCGTCTGCAGGTAGGAATGAAAATTGAATAGTAACTTCATGATTCCTTCGCAGTGCTGCCGCGCCAGGACTTCGGTCGGCACCATCAGCGCGGACTGCCCCCCGCTGCGCAATACATTGGCCATCACGGCGACGGCGACGAGCGTCTTGCCGGAGCCTACGTCCCCTTCCAGTAAGCGCGACATCGGCACTTCTTTCTCCATATCCCGCAAAATTTCATAGATGGCGACTTTCTGGCTGCCGGTGGGCGTGAATTTGAGCGATGCAAAAAGCGCGCGGATCAGTTCGATATCCATGGGGGTATGCAGCCGCGCTTGGGTGGTCCCCTGCCAGTCGCGCTTGCGCTCCAGCGCCTCGCGCTGCAAGTCGTACATTTTTTCAAATACGATGCGGTCACGCGCTTTTTTCACTTGCGCGGGATCTTCGGGGAAATGCAGCGCCCGCAGCGTCTCGCGCCTGCTCAAGAGTTTCTCTTCTTGTATCACTTCCTCAGGCAGGGTCTCCGGAATTTCTTGCAGCGCATCTTTCACGAGCACCATCTTTTCGCGCAGCCAACGCGTGTTGATTTGTTCATTCTGCGGATAAATGGCTACCAGGCGTCCGGCATGCACCAGTTCCTTCTCTCCTTTTTCAAATTGGGGGCTCTGCAGCTGCAGCTTGTAGCCGTTTTCCACCAGCTTTCCCGTCAGCACCACTTCGTCGCCGTCTTTGATCATTCGTTTGATATGCGGCTGGTTGAACCAAATCGCCTCCGCGCAGTCGCCATCGGTATCCAAAAAGCGTGCGGTCACCAGCTGCTTGCCGGTTCGCGTGCGCACCAGCTTGATTTTGTCCACGGTGCCTCGCAGCGTCACCTTCTGCTCCAGCGGGGCCGTCGCGATCGTCTGCATCTGGCTGAGGTCTTCATGTGTCCGCGGCAAATACAGGAGCAAGTCCTCCACCGTCACGATGCCCATGTCCTCGAGTGCTTCGAGATACGGCTTCGTCGTGCGCAGCACATCGGCAAGGGGCGACGAGAGTTGCATGGGGAAAGTATACCGAGAAATGCGAGAGGGTGACGCAATTCGTGATTTTCGTTGCTAGTTGCTGGTTACTGGTTCAATTATTTATCCAGCAACCAGCAACTTGTCCTGATAGTCCTTACATAGCAACTCCCCTCACTTTTTGCTATCCTTCGCCCATGTCCGACTTCCTGACCACGATCGCCAGCCACCAGGATTTGCCCGAAGACATGCAGAAAAAGATGGGCAAGCCGATCGGCGATGACATGAGTCAGAAACATAAGGACTATCTGGCGCGCCTCATTGGCATGCTCGATCGCAAAGAAGTAATTGTGACCGATCCGAATAGTTTTTTGGTGAAAGATGTATACGACAAACTGAGCGACGCCAACCGCGTGCACGCAGACTTGGCATTGCCGAACATTGTCGACCAAGTGCGCTGCATCGAAGAATTTTTTCGTTCGAAAGAAACACCCAACGCCGCGCCGCAGCTCCAAACCATGATCGAGCATCTCTGGCAGATGGAAGCACGCGTCGAAGAAAAGTGCGGTACGGTCTTTACAGTGTAATTTTTTTTGTCTGTCCTATGACGAATCGGCATCTTGAATCGCCGCATGAAAAGGGTCCGGAAAAGCAGCTCACGGATTTGAAGAATGCAATTTCCAAAAATCCAAATGAAAAGAAAGACGAAAAAGATCAACAATGGAAAGCAGAGGATGAACGTGCTGACGTTTTGCAGAAGACCGAAGAAGAACGTCTGGCATTTCTGCAAAACATGGCGACTTCATTGGAAGCGCAAAAGAATCAGGCGGCCTGAGACGGATCGATCCACCGGATGCGCATATCCCCTCTCCACCAGGTCATCTGGCGTTTGGCATACTGGCGGGTCCTGGC
>DAISLF010000135.1:0-2809 GCA_036820585.1 Candidatus Peribacteria bacterium
GCGCAGCTCCGTCATGAACATGAGATCAATCCGTCATTCATAGTAGATACTTTATTTTGTACCCCATTTCTTGTATGGAAGACAAAGCAGCAGCGCAGAAGAAAAAGGACAACGTCGGCTTCGGCGGTTCCTTCACCGACATGGGCAGCAAGCACGCCACGGGCATGGGCCATGATTATACGGCGCATCCGGAGCTGCGGCAGGAAGAGCAGAAATAACACGCAACTTTTCGTAAGAGCGATACGCGTTGTCCGTCACGAGTATCGCCTCACTTCACTCCAATGCGAAACGAAAAGGAGCAACTGAGACGCAGACACGTAGAGCCGGAGGGGCGCCGGCTCTGCGTTTGTACAATGAGAAAGAAGGACCGAAGAAACAAGCCCAGGGGATAATTCAAAATTTCAAGATCCACTGTCGGTCATTGGATCGTTGTGTACTGAAAAATTTCTTGTCATTTGGTTCTTCAGTCATTGCGCTTTTTTTCAGCGTCTCCTCTGTCTGAATCCACGACCGCCTCTGTTATTCCCATAGTCCTGACCTTCTGATGGTTTCATGGGTTCTACGGCACGATGCGGCGGCAATTCGGGGATGGGCTTGCGCGGCAAGGTACCGCGGATGAGACGTTCGATGCTCTGGATATCGCCGCGTTGGTCGGGTGTAGCGAAGGAAATGGCGCGGCCCTCGCTGCCCGCGCGCGCCGTGCGTCCGATGCGGTGCACGTAGTCCTCGGCATTTTCCGGCAAATCGAAATTGATGACGAGCTCGATATTCTTCACATCGATGCCGCGCGAGGCGATATCGGTGGCCACCAGTACGCGGTACTTGCCCGACTTGAATCCTTCCAATGCGTCGCGGCGCTGCGCCTGCGAACGGTTGGCATGGATCTCGGCGGCGGCATGGCCCATGGATCGCACGGAGCGGGCGATCTTTTTGGCGCCATGCTTGGTGCGCGAGAAAACGAGCACCGTGCCGCGATATTCGGTGAGGAGTTTTTCGAGCAGACGGAGTTTATCCGGCTTCGGCACCATGAAGAGCTCTTGGATGATTCGTTCCGCGGTGGTGCCCGCGGGCGCGATCTCCACTCTCACCGGCAATTGCATGTGCGACCGGGCGATCTTCACGATGTCCGATGGCATGGTCGCCGAGAAGAGCATGGTTTGGCGCTGCGGGGGGACGGCTGTCAGGATTTTATTGATCTGCTGCGCGAACCCCATGTCGAGCATGCGGTCCGCTTCGTCGAGCACAAGAATTTTCACGGCCCGCAACGTGATGGTGCCGCGCTCCATGTGGTCGATGAGACGGCCGGGAGTGGCGATAACGATATCCGGTCGCGCGCGAATCATACCCATCTGCACGTTCATCGAAGCACCGCCGATGAGAATGGCGGTCTTGAGGCCGGACGAATGTCCGATTTTGTGGAACGTCTCATTCACCTGCTCGGCGAGCTCGCGCGTGGGAAGAATGACAAGGCCGTTGCCCCCCGTCTGGCGCAGACGCTGGATCATCGGAATACCGAATGCGAGCGTCTTGCCCGTACCCGTTTGCGCGATGCCGATCACATCCTTGCCTTCGATGGCGGACGGAATGGACTGCAGCTGAATCGGCGTCGGTACCGTGTACTTCAGACGATCAAGTATTTCCAGCAGGTTCGGCGCGATGCCGAGACCATGAAAACTATGGACGGGACCAGGTATTTGCATGAGCAAGCATGATAGCACGCATCACGCGCATGTCGCAGGCCTTTTCTTGGCCAATGCAAGCCATATTCAGCGTTGCGTGAGCAGCCGGGAGAGAATAGAACGCAGAATGCGGCGATAGCCATCTCGCTTGTAATAGAAGAGAACGGGCGGTTTTTGCGAGAGCGACACTACAAAATAATCGCGCTCGTATGCGACATCCAAGATGGAAGAGAGACGCAGGGCAAAGGGAAGTTTCTTGCCGCGGAAAATCAGACGCTTGTTCGTCACGATCACATCACCTATCGCCCGCTTTTTCTTCTCTTCCCACTCGACGGGCTCGCTCCAGTGCGCTCGTTCTTTTTTACCAAGGCCAAGACCTGCAATTTGCAACACGGGCAAATTTCCCAGCTTCACTTCATGCACGATATGCAACCGCAACAGTTCGCGCTTCGTCCGCACCACTTCGGTGTCGCGGATACCCAGGAATGTCTGAATCTTCTCCATCTCTCTCCATTCCTCCTCCGTCACCACCTGATCCTGCGCGACAGTCGCATAGGCCGTAAGATAGAGCTGCAGACGAACATCGGCGATGTCCGATGCCGTCAGGCCATACTCGTCGCGCAGTTTTTCAAGTTGTTCTATCTCTTCCTCCGTCAGCTTGCCATCCGCCACCGCCTCAAAAAGCATCTCACGAAATTCCTCGCGATGCGCGCGATGATCTTTGCGGGCACGGTGTTTTTCCGCGAGCGATGAGAGCACAGACATGCGCAGAGAATAGCAGAGAGCAAATGCAAAGAGATCGAAGAGATCAAGGAGTGGAAGTTCTTCGAAATCCTTGATCTCTTCGATCTCCTCGAAATCCTTGACCCCATCAACACACTCTCCATAGGCAAGAAATCTTCCGCTCTCTATACTTCGACGAATGTTCGAGATCATCCTCCTCGGCTGCGTCATCGTTTTTCTGCCGCTGCTGCGCGGACAATTGCTCTGGATCACGCTTGCCATGATCCTCATCGTTCCCGGCACCTACGCCACCTGGAGCGGCGCGCCGTTCGTGCCGACCCCCAAAAAAATCCTCCGGCGCATGATCGCCTGCGCGCGCATCAAGCCTGGAGAACAAGTGTATGACC
>DAISLF010000136.1:0-2781 GCA_036820585.1 Candidatus Peribacteria bacterium
CGGAAGCGAGGGGAAGCCACGTCACGGAACCTTGGTAATGGGCGACAGGTCTAATACAATTTGCCTCTGCGAGAGATTTCGCATACCTTCCCTGGCCGCGCGGCCAGGGAAGGTATGAATGCCGTCTTTGATATTACTGCATCAGGTAGACAGTCATCGTGCTGCGGTTGCCGCTCAAGTCCCCTGCCCCTTGCACCGTGAAGGATCCGCCGCCACTCGGCGCGAGAATGGAATCGAACAACAAGTTGCCGCCGCCATCCGCAGTGCCGTGCCCGACGCTCGCGCCGTTCACGGAGAGCGTCACAGGCTCGTTGGGCGCAAATCGCGTGGCATTCACGCTGAATCGCTCACCATGCATCAGATAAAAGGAAGAGGGCGTGATCAGCGGATAATACTGGCCGACTTTCACTTCAAAATTCACGGACGTATTGCTGGATTCTCCCGCGAAGCGGAAATGCTCGACGCTATTGGCATCGGCATAGGGGACCATGAAGACATTGCCCCGCTCGAAGTTGCCCCCGCCATCGGCTACGAATGTCGTCACAAGCTGATTGTGCGTGTCATAGAGATCCACGCGCTCATTGGCGAAATTCCTGCCGAAGAAGCCAAGCATCTGTCCCGGTACGGCATAGTAATTGGATGGCCCGCCGAAAGGATAATACTGGCCTTGCGCGGACTGCATCGAAGACATGCTGCTCGTGCTTCCCATGGGGCTCGTAGTACTCGTGGAGCTGTTTGCATGGGCCATGGAACTCATGCTGCCAAATGAGCTATGCATACTACTCATGCTTGCATTCATGGCGCTGCTGGAAGAAATACCGGAGCCTTGCGCACCTTGCTGGAAATCATAGATATGCATCATCACCCTATGATCGCTATCGGGCATCGTATTGAGCGCGATGACGCCGTTGCCGGGATAGGTCGCGACCAAGGAATCGTGATCGTTGTTGCTCGCGAGCTGCGTGGGAGTGAAGCGCAAAGTGCCCAGCTGCGTATTGGCCGGCGGAGTCTTTTCGATGACAGTGACGGGACCCGTGGGCACGCTGAATTCATAGTGCGAGATATCGAGACACGTGCCGGAAGACGTCTGGCCGTCCGCATTCAGATCGAGCCCGATGTCGCTCTCACAAAGCTTGTGCTGCTTGAAAACGCCTTCGTTCCAGTGATGGATGACGCCGTTTTTGTCGATCAATTCAAATTGGTACGGCTGGTTTACGCCGGCGATAGAACCGGGTGCGGGATCGTTGCCGACATTGCGAATCGTCGGACAAGCAAGGACCGTTTGCGCCAACGCGGCGACGGGATTCCCATTCCCTTTCGCTTCGACAGCCTGGAAATCGGCTTCGGACCGGATAGTCGGCTGGCACAGGTGCTTCATCACCATGATGGTCGTCGTGCCGCTGGCACTCATGGCCATCGGCGTATCCGTGACCACTGCGGCGGAAGCGGACTGCAGCATGTAGAGAAGCGCAGTACCCGCGAGGGCGGCGCCGGCGATGGCCGGCCAAAAAGATCGTTTCATAGGAAGCAGGAGGAAAAAAATAAGAAACGTGTGGATCTATAGTGACGTCGGGCTATGCATGCTCTGACGAGAATACTTCTGAAATTCACACGAAAGAGGCGAATGACAAGCGCCGCGACACAGTGCGCGTGCTCAGCAGTATCCTGCAAAAATACGCCAGGCGGCCAGCCGCCCCGCTCTCATCTCTGCAGCAAGGTATTCTTGCTGCGACGCATGCGTTAATTTCGCGCCGTATTCCATCGTCACTAGAGGAGAAAGCCATTCTCCGGATGTACATTTGCAGACCGCCCGTGGAGAATGCAGGTATGCATGAGAAAATTGAGCATTCCGTGAGCTACCACACCATCATCACGCTCGTACTGGTCTGCGCGGGCATCTTCCTGGCCTTCAAGCTCGCAGATATTATTTTCCTCGTGATCGTGGCGCTCATGTTGGCCGCGGCACTCAATCCGCTGGTGCGCAGGCTCGCAACGCGCATGCCGCTCTCGGTCTCCGCCACTATTGTCGTCTTCGGCATCCTGCTCCCCGTCGTGGCGGTGCTCGCCATCGGCATACCAAACGTAGTCCAGCAGGGGCCCGATATCCTGAACCAGATAAACCAGGCGGTGCATTCCTCTCCGCTCTTGCCGCCGGCGCTGCGCGCCACCTTCAATCTGAATACCTACGTGCAGCAGGCAGGCCATTATCTTTTGCAATCGGCTGCGACGATCACGACCCTCATCACGACCGTCTTCAGCGTCATTTTCCTCACTATCTACCTGCTGATCGACAGGGTGCACTTACGCAAGCTGCTCCTGGCGCTCGTACCCAGGGACTACCGCAAGCAAACCCAGGAAATGATGCAGGAATTCGCGCTGGTATCGGGCCGGTACATCCGCGGCAACCTGATCATTTCCGTCATCTGCAGCATCTTCATCTTCATCGGGCTTTTTTTCCTGGGCGTTCCTAATGCGCTCCTACTGGCGGTATTCGCGGGGATGATGGACCTTTTGCCGCTCATCGGCTCGCTCATCGGCGCCTTGCCTGCCGTGATTCTCGCTTTTACGCTCTCGCCCACGACCGGCGTTCTCGTCCTGGGTCTCTTCTTGATATATCAGCAAATCGAGAATCATATTTTGGCGCCGAATATTTATAATAAAGCGCTGAATCTTTCGCCTGTTTTCAGCTTTCTCGCGGTGATCGCGGGCGCGGTGCTCTACGGCATCCCCGGCGCTTTTATCGCGCTGCCGCTCGCTGCGAGCGTGCCCGCCCTCGTGGAA
>DAISLF010000137.1:0-2676 GCA_036820585.1 Candidatus Peribacteria bacterium
GCCCATAGTCTCAGCGAGAGCGGCGCATACCCCATGACGATTCCCCCGAACACGACTAGCGCAGAAATGACAGCGACCGCATCCCATGCAAGTTTATGTCGCAACAGTGCAAAATGCGGTATGCGCCCGACCAAGTCGATATATTTGAACATCGCGGTTGCAAATAAAAGAGCAAACAAGCAGGTGAAACGGACAGGATCATTGATGGAAAAAGTCAGAAACACATAGAGACAAGCGAGGACGATATCGATGAAAATCTGCACCCGGTCATCGGCGGGCGTAAGGCTGGCAAAAAGACGGATCGAGAAGAACGTACTGAGAAGGAGAATTCCATATAGTACCGCAATAGGAATCTCCAAGGAGAATGGCGTTGACGATGAGAAAAGCATCCAACCACCGAGCATGACAAAGAAACCAGTGAACAGCGCTGCTTTCCAGGTCGCACCAGAAGATGGAATGGAGAACGAGTGACTGGTCGTAGGATGCGCTGCCATAGAGCGATCAGATATCGAGGTTCGTCACCGTCTTGGCATGCGTCTGGATGAACTTGCGGCGCGGCGCGACTTCGGCGCCCATGAGTGTGGTGAAAGCGGCGTCGGCCTTCTCGGCATCTTCCATCATCACACGCAGCATGATGCGATTTTCGGGATCCATCGTCGTGTCCCACAGCTGGTCCGGGTTCATTTCGCCCAGACCCTTGTAGCGCTGGATATTCACGCGGCGCGGCTTCTTGAGAGCGGCTTTCTTGGTTTCATCCGCGATCTCTTCGCCCTCCGTCGGCTCGGGCTCATCGGATTCCTGCGTATCGTTTTCTTGAATCCCCCACTCCTTCAATACCGCGACTTTCTCTTCATCGGCGTAGGCATAGCGGATATCTTTGTCCTTCTGGATTTTATAGAGCGGCGGCTGCGCGATGTAGAGATAGCCGCCCGTAAGCAGCTCGGGAAAATACCGGAAGAAGAGCGTGAGAAGAAGGGTGCGGATATGCGCGCCGTCCACGTCGGCATCGGTCATGATGACGATGCGGTGATAGCGCAGCCGGCTGATGTCTTTGGTTTCGCCCACCCCCATGCCAAGCGCGATGATGAGCGCTTTGATCTCGTTATTGGCGAGCATTTTATCCAGACGCGCCTGCTCGACGTTCAAAATCTTCCCGCGCAGCGGGAGAATGGCCTGGAACTCGCGGTTGCGTCCTTGCTTGGCGGAACCGCCGGCGGAGTCGCCCTCTACGATATAGATCTCGCACTGGCTGGGATCTTTGTTGCTGCAGTCGGCGAGTTTCCCCGGCAGCATCATGCCTTCGAGCGCACCCTTGCGGATCACGCTGTCGCGTGCGGCCCGGGCGGCCATGCGGGCCCGAGCGGCAAGCAGGCACTTGGCTACGATCTCGCGCGCTTCGCTGGGATTTTCTTCCAAGTACTGGCTGAGTTTTTCATTGGTGACGGTCTCCACCGCCGTCTTCATCTCCGCATTGCCGAGCTTGCCTTTCGTCTGACCTTCGAACTGCGGCTCGCGCAGACGCACGGCGATGACGGCCGTGAGCCCTTCGCGCACGTCTTCGGCGGTCAGGTTTTCTTCCTTCTCTTTGAGGAGCCCGAAGCTGCGCGCATACGCATTGATGGTGCGCGTGAGAGCGGCCTTGAAGCCCGAAAGATGATGGCCGCCTTCCACGGTATGGATGTTGTTGGCGAAACTGACGACATGCTCCTGGAATGCCTGCGTATATTGCATGGCGACTTCCACGAAGCCGTCGGGCGTGTCTTTTTCGAACCAAATGGGTTCGCCGATCGGCTCTTTGGATTCATTGAGATGCGTGACGTACGCCGAGATGCCGCCCTCGAAATGGAAACGGTAGAGACGCGGATACTGCAGATCCTCGGGCGGGCGCTCCTTGCGGCCGTCCATGATGGAAAGCGTGATGCCGCGCGTGAGGTAGGATTGCTGGCGCAGACGCGTGAGGATCGTATCGAGGCTGAACTGGAGCGAATCGAAGATGGTGTCATCCGGCATGAAGCGGATGAGCGTGCCGCGTTTGTCGGTCTTGCCGAGCTTCTGCACGTCGCCCTGCGGCTTGCCGCGTTTGTAGTCCTGCACATGTACGAATCCGTCGCGGTACACCTCCGCATGCAGATCGGTACTAAGAGCGTTCACGACCGATGAACCGACACCGTGAAGTCCGCCGGATACTTTGTAGCCGCTGTCATCCCCGCCGAATTTTCCTCCGGCATGCAGCGTCGTCAGCACCACTTCCAGCGCCGACTTTTTGGCCGTCGGGTGCATGTCCACCGGAATGCCTCGGCCATTATCCTCCACGCTCACCGAGCCGTCGTCATTGAGCGTGACGGTGATGGCATCGCAGTGTCCGGCCATCGCTTCATCGATGGAGTTATCCACGATTTCATAGACGAGATGATGCAAGCCCCTCGCATCGGTCGAACCGATGTACATGCCCGGGCGCTTGCGGACGGGCTCGAGACCCTCAAGAACTTGGATTTGCTGCGCGGAATAGTCATTTTTAGCCATAGCGGAAAGATTCTAGAGAGAGAATGGGTGGATGGCAACGTTTGAAGAGACGTATTGAGACTGCAAAGGAACAAATGCTCGGGCACTGGAGTAAAAAAGTAAAGTTCGTATGACAAATGAACACAGGCTTTCTTTGACTCCACTCCTCCGACC
>DAISLF010000138.1:0-2661 GCA_036820585.1 Candidatus Peribacteria bacterium
CTTCTGTTGGTTGCGGCAGTCTAGGGAATAGACGGCTCTGCCGTCAATAGCTTAGAAAGACTTCTCTGGAGAGGATTTGGAGAACGGAATTTTCATCAATCATTGCGTTGACTCGTGTTCATTTTGGTTCCGCAGAGAAAAATCAGAAAATGTCATCCGGCATATCTGTTTCTGTCAGCAGTGAGTGTTCGGGGATGATATCGGTAGCAAGCGTGATTTCTTTCTCGCCAAACGTCCGTTCCAGATATCTGCGAATAATCCATGCCCGGCGCATGGTGGATTCGGTAAAGGTCGTCCATGCCATGCGGCAGAGCTGCAGAAAGCCTGCGGGTTTTCGTGAGTAATGCAAAGACCGGATGTCAGTATTCGTTATCAGCGCCGCGAAGACGCAACGCGCGCTGTGTATATCGGGGCAATCGACATCCACGCAGAGGCCGATTTCGCTCGGATGATGCGCATCGGAACCGACCGCGATGAATTGCACGGGCTCCGGTGGCAAATATTCCTGCGGTGGCCGGGCGCTTTCGCGCAGCTGCCGGCGGAAATGCAAAAAAAGACGGCGCAGCAGCGGAAAACCCAGAAATCGTTCGAGCCCCAGGTAGCAGCCGTTGAATGCTTCGTAGCCGGGGACGCGCTCCAAAAAAGCCCGCATGGAGCCAGGGGAGTCGAAGAGATCTTTCAGCGGATTCTTAATAAGGTATGGATGCGGGATGAAGTATTGCAAGTTGGTCGCTTCCAGGTAGGTGATCATCTCTCTCAGGGAAAGAGCGAAGGGTTCCAGCAGAAGAGGATGATCGTCATACCAGTCGCGATCGGCAAAGGCGATCACGTCGATGCCCATGCCGTCATTGGTCACTAGCTCGGCGCCGGCAAAAACATGCGTTGCGGATCCGTCGGGCTTGGCCGCGATCATCCGGCGATACGCATTCGGCGCGTTTTTGAAAGTATGTTCCGTGCAGATGATGGCATCGATGCGGTGCCTGCCGATGGCTTTCCACAGAGCCCGGAGGCGGCGAGCGGAACTTTTGCCTTGGAGGTTTGGATGGAAATGATAGTCGGCGCGCATACGATCATCATGGATGGTAGTCTGTCTTCCGGTTTTTGAATAGTGCGTGGAGAATGACATCGAAGAAACAAGAAACAACGAATCATCAATAAGCCAAGATCCGAATATTCGAACATTTGATGATTGTTTCATGGAAATTTTTTGTCTTTTGTTTCTTCGGTGTAATTGAATCAACCAGTAGACTATCGGTATGAAGAAGGAAGAACGGATAGAGATCTTCGTCTCCGAGATCTGGCAGTGGTATGCCCGGCACAAGCGCACCTTGCCGTGGCGCGATCTTACCGAGCTTGATGCCACGCAGCGTGCGTATCTCGTCTTCGTATCCGAAATCATGCTGCAGCAAACGCAGGTGCCGCGGGTCGAGGTGGTGTACCGGCGCTTCCTGCGCGAGTTTCCCGATCTTTCCGCTCTCGCCAAAGCGTCGGATGCGCAAATCATCGTGGCATGGAGAGGAATGGGCTATAACTCGCGAGCGCTTCGCTTGCGCGATGCGGCGCGGACGATTCAAAAAAATTTCAACGGCATCTTCCCAAGCGAGATGGATAACCTGCTTTCCATCAAAGGTATCGGCCACTACACGGCCGGGGCCGTCCGCAATTTTGCATTCCACCTTCCCACTCCTTGCATCGATACCAATATCCGCCGCATCCTCCATCGCGTCTTCATAGGTCCGGAAAATCCGGATGGGACGTGGGTGAAACATGATGCCGAGTTGTTGAAGCTGGCGGAGGAGGTGCTGGCAGCGGCACTCGCGCCGGAGAATGTTTCTCGTTTCTTGTTCGCTCGTTGCTCGCTAGAGCCGCAAAACGGACAACGAAAAACGAACAAACGAATAACAGTTTCTCAGGCGCAATCATTCACCGCGGATTGGCATGCCGCTCTCATGGATTTCGGCTCGCTCGTCTGCACTAAAAATAATCCCAAGTGGGATCAGTGTCCGCTCACGGAGCGCGGCATCTGCAAGGCAGCGTATAAAGTGCAGAAGGTCGATAAAGAAAAAAAGAAAGAACCGGGCAGACTCGTCGGTTCTGTTTTCATTCCCAACCGCATCTTCCGCGGCCGCATCATCGAGCAGCTGCGCGATACGTCGGATGGCCTGACGTTTGTGCAGATCGGCAAACGCATCACGGTAGACTGGGACACGGCTGCGCACCGTCAATGGCTGGCGACAGTTTTGGAGAAGCTCCAGAAAGACCGATTGGTGATGCAGAACGGACAGAAATATTTCTTGCCGCACTGAAAAGCCCGGCAGGGCCGGGCTTTGGAGATTGATTGCTCAAATTCTTACTTCGCCAATTCTTCGATGCGTCTCTCGCGGATCACGTTCACTTTGATCACGCCGGGATAGGTGAGCTCAGCCTCGACCTTCTTGGCGATATCTTTGGCGAGTTTCTCTTGGGAAAGATCATCGATCTTTTTGGTATCCACGAAGATACGGATCTCGCGGCCGGCCGAGATGGCGAAGGCTTTCAGGACGCCGTCAAACGTCTTGGCCACATCTTCCAGCGCGCGCAGACGCTTGAAATATTCTTCAATGGATTCGCGGCGCGCACCAGAAGCCCGACAGGATTCACCCGTTCAGGAAGTTCTACGAC
>DAISLF010000139.1:0-2626 GCA_036820585.1 Candidatus Peribacteria bacterium
GTGTCCCGAGACAGATATTCTACCGGCTTGCCGTATCCCTGCGCGAACGATCCTTCTTGGCGTTTGGAGAGAAACACGACGCGATCGAAGACCGCGGCGGCCAGTGAGCCCAGCTCTTGTTCGATTTTTTCCTGCGTTTCACCAAGCTCGATGAGGCCGCTCGTGAGTAAAATTTTCTGCGCTGCCGGCCGGCTCCTCGCCCACGCAATGGCGGCGCGAAAGCTGTGAGCGCTGGCATTGTGCGTATCGTCCAGCAGGCGGACGGTTCCTTCGGTGCGTACCGCGAATGTGCGAGTAGGAGGGATGGAGGAATGGAGTCGCGTCTTGATCATCATCAATGGGATATGGAGATGCCGCGCCACGGCGATGGCAAGTAAGACGTTACTCACGTTGTGGGTTCCATGGAGCGGCACGTCATAGGGAATGTCGGCTGCCGTGAAACGGATGCCCGTCGATGTCTCTTCGATGTCGAACGCCTCCAGGTCCGCGCTGCCGCCCGTGCCCACGATGGTGACCGGACAAGGCGAGAGAGTCTGGATGCGTCGGCAGAGATCGTTGTCGCCATTGAGGAACGCATGTCCGTTGGTGGGCAGATGGGTGACGAGTTCCGCTTTGGCCTGGAAGAGCGCTTCCTGCGACCCGAACAGTGCCAGGTGCTGCGTGCCCACATACGTGACGACGCCGAGTGTCTGCTGCACGTATCTGCTCATGAGTGCGATCTCGCCGCGGCGGTACGCGCCCATCTCCACGATCAAAACACCCGGCTTCTCGCGCCCCGCCACGTACTCGGGCAGCGCGCCGATGAGCCAATCGGCCACTCCCAATTCGCTATTCACATGCGCGGGCGTCACGAGCGGATCCAGATCCTGGAGCACATGCGACAGCAATTCTTTCGTCGTTGTCTTTCCCACGCTGCCCGTGATGCCGATCACGACGATATCGTGATATTGATGACGGATCGCCTGCGCGCGCTCGAGGATGCGGCGCTTCATCTGCCGATCGATCGGAAAGAAGAGGAGCCAGCTGCAGGCGAGGAGCAACGGCTGGAGGAGAATCAAGAAAGGAAGAAAAGCGCGCGCGTTCATCGAGAGCGACAGAGCAGCTGCCAGAACAATGTCTGTAAGAAGCGTCGCGCCCGTGAGTACGATTGCTTTTCGGGTCCACACCGGCTGGCGTTGCCGTTTGAGGAATCCTTGCAGGAGCGTGAGGGCGGCGAAGAGGCCGAACGTGATCCCCAGGAGAAGGCGGAGAGAAAATATTTCCAGCGCCCATGTGACGCCAAAGACGATAAGCACGATCGGCCGGGCGATGCCCCAGAGCGGACGGCACCATCCTTCGCGTCCAAGATGCTCCCGCAGGCGGTCCAGCCGCCATTCCTTCATCTGCCACAATTTGGCAAACGTGAGCAGCGGCGACAGCGCGCCGACGACGGCGAGGCCGGCGAGGAACAGAGCGAAAGCGATGAGGGCAGTGTAGCGCAGATTGCTCGCTGCTCAGAGTCAGATCGCATGCAGCTGCTCGCGGATGACTGCAGCGATATCGCCCGCATTCGTGCGATGCACCGCATGCCGGGTGCCGGGAAACGTATGCAGCACGCTGCCGCGGATTTCTTTTTGCATGATGAGCGCATCATCGTAGGGCGTCATGCGGTCGTCGGTGCCCCAGAAGATGTCGGTGGGAATGGCGACAGAGGAGAGAAGCGGCCGCAGATCTTCGGTGGAGACTCTGACGAGCGTCTCGCGCATCACAGGACTTGCTTGTTCGTAATCGTGCACGCGCACGAGGCGGTAGAGAAATCTTTTGCCGAGCGGTTCCAGTGCCCGCAGGCCGGGAACGGCAAGGAGCGTTTTTCCCGTCTTCGCGAGCATGAGTCCAATGATGCGTTTGATATGCCGCGGATGGCGGATGCCGGCAGAGGCGCAGAGGTAGAGATGGGAGAGGCGCGTGGCGAATGGCGAACTGCGTGTGGCAAGCTTGATCGCGATACGGCCGCCATGCGAATGGCCGAGCAGCAGAAGAGGGGATTCTTTCGTTCCATGCGTAGCGATCCACTGCTCTATCCAGTCCGCATAGTCATCCACGGTCCAGGCGTGCGGGGGATCGGGCTCATTGCCAAATCCCGGCAGATCCGGTGCGAGAATCTGGACGCCAGCCCCTTCCAATGCTTTGCGCAACTCGGCAAATGATTCTTTCGAACCGCCCCAGCCATGTAGACAGAGTAAAATTGGCTTCATCCATAGGGAAGCATAGATTGTCACCTCGGGCTTGTCGAAGGCGGGTGATGCGAGAGGACAGGGCTGATGCGCCCGCTGCCCCTTCCTCGTAGGCTTAATGAGTTTTGATGGTAACGCGTGTCCCCAATGTTACTACATCATTCTCATAAACTGGAAAATGGCTTACGTTAGAGATTAAAAGAAACATGAACGAGTGCAATTTCCAGGCGATATTTAACGCGGCAGAACCATCATCCAATCTTCTTCTTTCACAAAACCCATCCCATCATATAATTTTTTGGCAGATGTATTTGTGGGAGAGTAAAAGAGACAAACGGAAGCAGATCGCCGGAGAAGAAATTGAATGTACTGTTGAAGCAGCAGTATCGCATACCCTTGCCCTCTATGGAGCC
>DAISLF010000140.1:0-1153 GCA_036820585.1 Candidatus Peribacteria bacterium
GTGTAGAAGAAAAACGTACCATGAATGAATACAAATTCAGTTCAAGATTTTTGTTTCTCTTCAAATAGAAAGTACTAGATGCATTTTAAAATTCGCAGACAAAGTTTTGCCGAGGATTTTAGAATTTTTCTGAAGAAGATTGGAAAATGGTAACCGAAAAATTCTGCGGAAAACCCGAATTCTTGACAGATGCCGTCGTCCGATTACTATCGTTGCCTTTCCATTTCCTATGTCAGAATTTCAAAAGCTCTCTGAGACGGCTATTCGATTCTTGGAGCAGCATGCGGAAGATATTTTGGAGCAGACATATGGCGACGCCCGCGATCGCACGCAACAAGAAATCCTTGCCGATAGTTACTCCATTGCACTGGGCACTTTGATCACGGATTATTGCACCCAGCCGCAATTTGCCATGAAGCAAGCACGGGCATTCATCCGTGAACTGCCGGCGGACAAGGACCGACATATCGATTCATTTTTGGCACGCCGCATCCTGTATAAGACACGGGCAGTGTTGGTAGGTCTGATACAAGAGGATGACGCTGCGAAGAAATCTGCCGGGAGCGACATGCGGCAGATCGATTTGTCGGCTGCGCGGGATGGAACGCCTTCTGGCAATGCGATGGATGAAGCGATCAGACGCAGTGCCCGGCCCGATGGCGACATAACGGACGGGGAAATCGCTCAAAGCGCGATGGGAGATGGAGCCAATATGCGAGATTCCACATCTGACAAAGCGAAGACGAATAAAAAGGAGTCCTATGAGAGGAATGAATCTCCCACAAGTGCGTTTGAGCTTTCCATCCGGTATTTGATTGGGAATCTCCTTCGTAGTGCAACCGGGAATGCAACGCTCAAATGGAGTCATTTTCAGGAAGGGGCACCTCCGATGCCGCGTCTCGACAAAGCAAGCGAACATGAAGGAGTGGGACCGGATGCTTTCTGCGAAATCATTCTTGATATCCATGAACTCTCAAAACAGTTGCGCACGCCCAATCAATTGAGATGACGACATAATTCTGTTTTCAGAGGTAGCAAAAGAAAAAAACTCCAAGAGTACGACAAACCGAAGATTCGAAGGGTATATCCCGTTACTCCGCCAAAATTTTTTCTCTGCATCTCTTCACATCGCTTCGTTAACTTTGTCTTAAAC
>DAISLF010000140.1:1163-2610 GCA_036820585.1 Candidatus Peribacteria bacterium
GTCTTAAACTCCCCTTCCTATACTTCATCACGGACTGGCCCTCCGATTTTATTTCTTTCTCCCCTATCCCATGGAGACCTCTACCGACAACGACCGGTTCCTCCGCGGCTTCAACGCCCGGCGGATGCCCGGCTGGCTCGAGTACGTGGCCGGCGACGAAGACGAAGAAGCGATGCTTCCCGCTCTTTCATCGGAGGATTTCAATCTCCTGATGAATGACGACGGGTCCATCGAGACCTGAACATCCATACGCATTTGCGAAAGAGAGAGCAAAGCTGCACCGATGCAAACGAGAAATCAGAGGGGACAAGAAGCTGCGAGAGTGGCTTCTTGTTTTACATATGCATCATCGCCGGATCGATAGTGCCCGCGGGATCGCGATGGATCGTGGCGATGAAAATGATGCCGCTGATGACCATGATGACGCACGCCACGATGATCGTCGCCGAGGGCGCCGCGCTGGCCGCGATGAAGCCCGAAAGAATGGGCGGCAGCGCCTGCGACAGAGCCGATACGCTGGCATTGATGCCCAGCACTTCGCCTTGCTTGGCCTCGCTCGCGCTGCGGCTGAGGAAGCCCATGTAGTTGGCCTGAGTCAGGCCGTTGACGATCGAGAAGAGCGGCACCGTGAGCAGCATCACCGTCCACGGACCGGGCGAGAGAAAGAGCAGCACCGCCACGGCCGTGCCGATGAATGTGAAATCCAAAATCTGGCGCTCATGCCAGCGTTTGCTGATGCGCGGGGTGAGCAGCGCCTGGCTGATCGCGATCCAGATGCCGATGTAGGCGAACATGTTGCCGATGGCGGACTCCGTGAAACCGAACCGCGCGATGAGATAGACGCCGAAGAACGTGGTGAAGAACGAGAAGCCGCTGAGGTAGACGAAATTGACGACGAAGAGCGTGCGCAACTGGGGCATGGAAAGCGCCTTGCCGATGTCGCGGATGGACTGGTCCCAGCGCAGCGGCGTGCGCGAGATGCGCGTATTGGTTTCGGGCAGCAGGAGCAAGATGGAAACCACGTTGACGACGCTCAAAATGGCCGCGAACCAGAAGGGCGTGGCGGCATTGAACCACGACACGATGGTGTGATCCGCGAGCTGTCCGCCGATATACGGCCCGATGATGAAGCCGATGCCGAAGGCGGCGCCCATGAGCCCGAAATTCTTCGCGCGATTTTCCGGCGTCGTCACATCCGCGATCACCGCTTGCGCCACGGAAATATTGCCGCCCGTCACGCCATCGATGGCGCGGGAAAGAAAGAGGAGCGGGATATTGCGCTCCAGAATGGCCATCGCAAAGAGCAGATATCCCACGGCCGTCCCGGCCAGCGAAAAAACGAGAATGGGCAAACGCCCGTAACGGTCCGAGAGCTGCCCCAGAATGGGAGTGGCAAAGAACTGCGCGATGGGATACGACGCGATGAGGATGCCGAGCAATATGTAGC
>DAISLF010000141.1:0-2608 GCA_036820585.1 Candidatus Peribacteria bacterium
GGCCACAAACCCATGCACGTCTGCCCGCGCTGCCAAACGCCGCTCAGTAATTTCGAAGTGACGCAGGGATATAAGGATATTACGGATCAGTCGGCTTTTGTGATGTTTGAGATACAGGAAACAGATGACTCAAAGGAGAAGACATACCTGCTCGCCTGGACGACGACGCCGTGGACGTTGCCGGGCAATCTGTTCGTGGCTGTCCATCCGAAAATGCAGTACGTGACGGTGCTCGCTGACGGCAAAAAATTTATCGTTGCGAAAGAACGAGTCGAAGATGTCTTCAAAGACATGGAATATACGGTGGAAGGAAAACCGATGACGGGAAAATCGCTCGTGGGAAAAACCTACGAGCCGCTCTTCCCCTACTTTGCAGAGAAGTATCAAGACAAGGCGTTCAAAGTCGTGAACGGTGAGTTCGTCACGACGACCGATGGCACGGGCATCGTGCATATCGCGCCGGGATTCGGCGAAGATGACTTTGAGGTGGGAAAGCAGGAGAAAGTGCCGCTGCTCCAACATGTGGGCATGGACGGGAAATTTATCGACGCGGTATCGGACTTCGCCGGGATGGACGTGAAACCGAAGGATGATCCCACCAAGACCGATCAGAAGATCATTGCATGGCTCAAGGAGCACGGACTGCTTTTCCGTAGCGAGAAATTCAAGCACAGCTATCCGCATTGCTGGCGCTGCGATTCGCCGCTGCTCAATTACGCCACGTCGTCGTGGTTCGTGGCCGTGGAGAAGATCAAAGAGCAAATGCTTCTCAGCAATAAGGAAACACAATGGGTACCGAGCCACCTGCGCGACGGGCGCTTCGGCAAATGGCTGGAAGGCGCGCGCGACTGGGCGATTTCGCGCAACCGCTACTGGGGTACTCCATTGCCCATCTGGCGCGCGGGTGATCAGATCGAAGTCATCGGCAGCCGCGAGGAACTGATGAAGCGTAAACCCTTCCGCTTCACGCGCGTCACGGTGGTGCGACACGGCGAGAGCGAAGGGAACCTGATCCCGAAGTACCAGGGCGTCGAGCCGGGCACGGATCTGACGACGCGGGGACGCATGCAAGTGCAGGCGACCGCGGACATGCTCGCACAGGAAGAGGTCACATACATCTACGCATCGCCACTCGCACGCACGCAGCAGACGGCCGGGATCATCGCGGACGGCACCGGTGCGCCGCTGACAATCGACGCGCGCCTGCGCGAAGTGGCGTTCGGCGAGTACGAGGGCAAGACGATCGATTTTACCGATCTCACGTTCGTGAAGGCGCGCCGCGCCCACAAGCTGGAAACCAGCCAGATGGAAAGTATTTATCATTTCCCGGGCATGGAAACCTGGAGCCAGGTGCAAGCGCGCATCAGCGCGTTTCTCTTAGAGACGCTCGAGAAGCACCGCGGCGACCATATCGTCATTGTCACGCACGCCGACCCGCTGCTCGGCATCAAGCACTTCTTCACCCAGGAAGAACCCGCCAAGCTCTGCAACCAGCCGTATCCCGTCTTCGGGGAGCCAAAGACCTTCTACTGGGATCACGATATGAACGCGCCGCTCGATCTGCACAAAGAAAGCATCGACGACATCCGCTGGCCGGGCGGAGCGTCACAAAAGAGCGTCGAGGTCACGCTGGTGCGCCACGGAGAAACAGAGTGGAACAAGGCGGGGAAAGTGCAGGGCAGCAAAATCAATTATCCGCTGAACGATACGGGACGCGCGCAAGCCATCGCCGCAGCCAAGACTCTGCGCAAAGAGCACTTCGACGGCATCGTTTGCTCCGACATGCTGCGTACCCGCGAAACTGCCCAGATTTTCTCGAAAGAGCTGGGCATTCCCCTGCTGGAAGAAATGGAATTGCTGCGCGAGCGCGACCTGGGCGACTGGCAGGACCGCACGCTGAAAGATGTCTTGGCTGAGTTCCCGCACATGGCGGGCGACGCCGGCACCGTGTCGCTCCATTATAAGACGCCGCCCAATGGCGAAAGCCTGTCGCGCTTCCTTCTGCGATTGGAGAAAGCCCACTGCGCGCTTCTGGAACGCTACGCGGGTAAAAAAATTCTTCTGGTGTGCCATGCGGGCACCGTGCGCGGCTTTCGGCTCCTCTGCGGTCAGGCGACTTTCGCGCAAGCCTCCACCGAACCCATCGCCAATGCGGCGATCTTTCCGCTGCAATTCCATCCGCTTTTCCAGCGCATCCCCGACGTGCTCGACTGCTGGTTCGAGAGCGGCTCGATGCCGTATGCGCAGTCACACTTTCCTTTTGATCGAGCGCACGCCGCAGGAAAATCAAAGAAGAACAAGTCTGAAACCCTGCCTTCCGGTTTCCCCGCCGACTTCATCGCCGAAGGGATTGATCAGACGCGCGGATGGTTTTATACACTGACCGTTCTCAGCAGCGCCCTCTTCCGGGTGCCTGCCTTCAAGCACTGCATCGTCAACGGCACGGTGCTGGCCGAAGACGGCAAGAAGATGAGCAAGCGGTTGAAAAATTATCCGGAACCGCTCGAGATCGTCGAGAAGTACGGCGCGGACTCCGTGCGTTTCGCGCTGATGAGCTCGCCCGCCGTGCGCGGCGAAGACCTGCGCTTCTCGGCCAAGTATGTGGAGG
>DAISLF010000142.1:0-2599 GCA_036820585.1 Candidatus Peribacteria bacterium
AGCTTGCCGTTCTCGATATAGAGCTCGGTGGCGGTCATGTTTTGTTTGCCGAGATCGATGGTGCTGAGCACTTTCATCTGGTTCGCCGGGTCGGCGCGCACGATGCGCACGAGGCTGGAGGCTTGATTGCTCAGGGCGTATACATTCACGCCATCGGTTTTGACGATATCGGCTTCATCCACGCCTGCCACTTGCACATTCGTCTGCGAGTAGGCGTGCAGAGCTCCATTGGATTGCGCCGCCATGGGTGCGGCCACCGCGCCCTTCATTTGATCTTGCATCATGATGCCGCCGCGGCCGCCCATATGCATCTGGGTGGCGGTCTGTGCGAACGCCTGCAAGTCGATGCAATTATTGGCGGTCTGCACATTGTCGGATGCCATGTTGAGGGACAATTCCGGATGCTCGATATTCACGAGCGCCTTCGCCGGCTGGTCGGTCTTCTGGGCAGAGAGCCGCCACATCATCTCGGCCATCTCGCCACGCGTCAGCTTGGCATCAAGCGCGATGATGGTGGTGGGAATCGCTTTCGAGCTTTCGAGCGCTTGGGCATACGGCATGTACCAGTCGCCGCCTTGGTTCTGGATTTGCTGCTTGTAGGCGAGCGCGAGGATTTTGGATGCTTCCACGAAGCTGATGTCTTGTTCGGGATGGAACGAGCCGTCAGGATATCCTTCGATAATCCCTTCGGTTTTCGCTTCACACACGTATGGCGCGAACCATTCCGTATGCACATCGGGGAAGCAATCGCCATCTGCCATCGTAGAGAGCGCAACGCTGCCGCTGCGGCCATTGAGGATGATTTTCAGGAACTCCGCGCGATTGATGGTGGCCCCGGGCTTGAACGATCCGTCGCTGTAGCCTTGCAGCACGCCTTTGGTTTGCAGCGCGTCGATCGCCGCGCCGTATTGGGTGTCGGCCCGCACGTCGGAGAACGCCCATGCCGGCACGGGCGCGAATGAGGGGAGCAGGCCCGTGCTCACGAGGAGCAACGCGAGGCCGCGCAGGAAACGATTCATACGAGAGGGGAGGAAGAGATACAAGGACTGTATCGCGCTCTGCCGCAAAACGTGATTGCGCAGAGCGGCGACTTTCCTTGCATTGCGTACTACGCGGCAGACGCCGGTTCGTTACAGTCTTTTTTCTTTTCCGCCGGTTTTTCCATCGAAAGGCAGAGCATGTGATGGATTTCCGCGGCTACATCTTCTTTCATTGTGCCGGAATCGATGACCTGCACGGCTGGGTTCTCCGTCGCCCATGCACGGTATTCTCCGTGGATTTTTTCTTGCTGCGCTCTGGTTTCAAATATGTCGCTCTTTGCGCGTTTTTGCAGACGCGCCATGCAGATATCCACAGAAGGGAGTAAGAGAAGCTGACAGTCGGGTTGAATATATTTTGAGTTCAAATTTTGCAGCCATTCTTTGCTGATTCCTTGGAGAGCACCGTACACAATCGTAGAGGCGATATAGCGGTCGCAAATGACGGTCGTTCCTTCCCGCAGCGCGGGTTCGATCACCGTTTCCACATGCCACGCGCGGTCGGCGCTGAAGAGCAATTGCAACGCGGAAGGCGGCAGCCGGTTTCCACCGTGCAAATATTCCCGGATGGAAAGCCCGATGGGCCCATCGCTCGGTTCCGACGTGCGGAGAATTTTTTTGCCGCTCTGCTCCAGGCGCTCGGCCAAGAGCCGGCTATGCGTCGTGGTGCCCGCGCCGTCCGGTCCTTCGATGACGATGAAGCTGCCCTGCACGATCAAACGATAGCATGTGCAATAGCTCTCTCCAATGGAGATGAAGGAGAGGGAATCAACGAGATTGAGGCATCCAAGGAAATCGTACTTCTTGAGTTCTTGGCCATTGTCGATCTCCTCAGTAGAGCGGCTTCAGCTGCGCAGGAGTCGGGACGGGTGCGAGCAATTGGATATGCGTCGTCTTGCCGAATTCCCCCATGTCCGTTGCGTGCGCTTGATGATCACTGTGATACGCGATATTGATGAGCGTGCCGGTTTGCGCGGTGCTATCGGGCAGCGCGGGGAACGATACTGTGGCATCGGCTTTGCCCTTGCCGTCCGCCGCAAACGAATTCTTCGGGTCCGTGCTGCACGGATGCAGTCCCACTTCGCGTTTTTCCAGCTTCGACACTTGTGAGCACAGCAGCGAATACATTCCGCCGGACATCAGCTTCTCCAGCGAGAGCTTGAGCGTCGCGGTACCGCCATGCACCGTATAGGTGCCTTTGCCCCGCGCATCGATCCAGTCGATGAATTTTTTCCCGATGATATGGCCTTTTTCGAAGGGCCCCAGCGCCAGGTCGCTTTGCTTGAAGAGATCATGCGGCGTCGCAACGGCGGTGGTATAGGCGGGGCTCCCGAACTTCGTGGCCATGGCGGCCGGGGTAACGGTCACGCGCGGCTCGAGACGGATAACAGTATGCGACCCCTTGGGCGACTCCACGAAAATATCTTGCTCCGGATACCCGAGAGCGAGGTAATTGTTGAACTCCAGATTGGCGGCAATGGCGGACGGCGCCCGAGCAACGATCGCCTGCTTCGGATGATCCCAGGCGGAAAGACACAGACAGAGCGACAGCCCTGCGACTG
>DAISLF010000143.1:0-2598 GCA_036820585.1 Candidatus Peribacteria bacterium
GCACGCGAAGTCTTGCAAGAGCGTCAGAAACGCTACGACCAGAAAGGGGAGGATCACTACGATACGATTTCGGCTTTCATCAAAACCATGCGCGGCACCGACCCCGATGCGGCGCTCCTGTGGCTTTTCAAAATGATCGGCAGTGGCGAAGATCCGCGATTTCTCTTCCGCAGAATGGCGATTTTTGCGAGCGAGGATATCGGCAATGCCGATCCGTGCGCGCTTCAGATCGTCATGGCGGCATGGCAGGCTTTTGAGCTCGTGGGATTTCCGGAAGGCGAGTATTTCTTGGCGCATGCCTGCGTATATGTAAGTCAGGCTCCCAAGAGCAATGCCGTGAAGAATGCGATGGCGGCGGCCAAACAAGCGGTGAAGCACGCTGCGACGCTGGAAGTGCCCAACCATCTGCGCAATGCGCCGCTCAAAGGAATGAAAGAGCAGGGCTATTCCGTCGGATATGCCTATCCGCACAATGCCCCTGCCGGCGTCGTAGCCGCCAATTATTTTCCGCTCGGCCTAGAACCTACCGAGTATTATAAGCCGACAGATCGAGGGTTTGAACGCGAGGTTGGAGAGCGGTTGGGGCAAGTGCGAGAAATCCTGCGGTCTGAATCTTCACAATTATGTACTTAGTATTAAAATTATGTTATAATGTAAAAACAATGTATACACAAAGAAAACAAAAAATATCGTTGCTTCGGGGTCATGAAGTACCAGCTGTGAAGGCGGCGCTCTTCGTGATCATTTTGCTGATCGCCGCTTTGGCTCGCATGGGCGCGATCATCGTCTTGCTGGTCGCACGCGTTATGACAGAAACATCCCTGCTCTCAGAGCACTCTGCTTTTTTGCAGCGATTGCGAAAAAGCATGTGCAGAGCATTACCCGATATCGCGCTGCTCTTGATCGGATTATTCTTCCAATTGTATGGATCGTTCCTACTGGCGGGTACGAGCGGGCTGAGGCGATCCGCTCTGACGGTTCTTGTGGGATTCGGTGTGCTATTGCCATCCGCTCTTTTGTTGTGGCGCTCATTGCATACGCTTTTTTCTTCGGAGCAAATCACATCTGCTCTGCGCAAGAAGCGCCGCTCTTTCAACGCCCACGAAAAACTCTGGCTCGCGTTGATAGGTGCAGTAGGTGTAGCGCTCCTCATCGCACCGTTGTTGCTTGGTATCTCGTTTGCATCCCTAGGCGCCATGCTCCTGCATCAAATGTTCTTCTGGAAAATCTGAGCATTATGCAGGCGGCCCCTTAGAAAAGAGATGCCGTTCGAGCGTGTGTGTTTCCTGCCGCCATGCTTTGCTTTGGGGTGACGTGACCTCTTTACCATAACGCACGGCGAAATCCGCGAATCGTTCGTCGAGCGAGACGATCGTATCCAGCAAGACACGCTTATCGGCATAGAAGAGGAGTTGTTGCTCCGTATGGTCGCGCGGCGGGGATGGCTGCTGCAGGCCATGCACCTCAATGATTGCAGCGAGGAGCGGGTAGCCTTGTTCTTGCAAGAACGCAGCGCAGGCTGCTTCATGCTTCAGGCCTGCATATCGTGCTTTCCATTCTTCCCAGCACTCAAGCGCTGCATCCGATGCGTGGAATCCTTGCGGATGCGCATTGGGGCGGAAATCGATGAAGCGCAGCAAATCATGTAATTGAGCGGCGCGGTGCAGAGCCAGTGGCCGAAGAACCGTATTACTAGCAAGAAGCGATTTGCCATATACGTCGCACAAGGATGCAACGGCTTCGCAGTGCCGAATAATGTGCGGCGGGAGATGCACTTCTCTTCGCCAAGCGTCAATTTTTTCCTGTGACGGCAGGCTGGCATCTGCAAATTGGATCGTGAGCAAGCGCCCGTTCTCTTCTTCCTGCAGATGGATCGAAATGCATGCCTCGCCTGCCAGAACCGTCGATCCCTCCAGACGCTCCGCCCATTCGATACAGCGGATGCCCGTATGATCATGGGTGGAATGCACGAGGCGGGCGGCGTCGCTCTGCGATAGACGGTAGAGATCCAAATGCAGCAATTCTGCGCGGAGGGTTTGATAGCGTTGCTCCAATGCGTATGTAGGGCTGGTAACCGATTGGGCAGTGCCTAGCCCTTCGGCCAAGCCTTGGAGGAATGTCGTCTTGCCGGCACCCAATTCTCCGCGCAGCAGCAATGTAACCGGAAGAACATACATGCTTTGTGCGAGCGATTGGCCGGCCTCTTTTGTGGCGGAAGGCGTAAGAGCCAATAAAGTGCATTTATCCATGTTTGACGTAATTGTCAAAAAATGATATTATATCCTAGTACACACAAACACCCTATGACTACTGTAGCAAAAGAGACCAAGACTTTCTCCCGTTCCACGATGTACCGCAAAAAGGAGCCGCACGGTCTCGCCTATCTTTCGGAAAAAGTGACCTTTTGGGTGGCGGTGATGTCGCTCTTGGCATTCGTGACCGGCAATATGCTGGGCCAATACGGCTGGCACGTATTCTGGAAATCGGTGCTCGGAAGTTACGATGAAACGCTGATCGTGAATGACGGATTCATATCGCCGCTGCCCCAAGTGCCGGACTTGGAAAAATGGGGACGCTACGGCGGCAATATCCATACCG
>DAISLF010000144.1:0-2585 GCA_036820585.1 Candidatus Peribacteria bacterium
GTGGAACCTCACGAGGTCCGCCGGCAGAGCCGGCGGCTTTCTGGATTCAGTAAGGAATGCGAGAAAAGGCAGAAAAGTCTGATTATCTTAAAAGTCAGTACCTTTCCTTCCTCCCCTTTCTCACATTCCTAGCTTCAAAGCTGAAGGATTTCCCTCACCTCTTCCAACCTCTCCACCCGCACCAATTTCGTCCGCATATCCGCGGCGCCGTCGAAACCTTTGACGTAACTCGAGAGATGCCGACGCATTTCGAGCATCCCGCGTTTTTCGCCTTTCACTTTCACGGCCATCTCGCAGTGTTCCAGGATCAGCGGGATTTTTTCCCGGAAGGTAAGCGATGCGATCATCGGCTGACGGAGCGTCGCGTCGAGGCCGCTCTTGCGCGCTTGCAATGCTTGGACGATATCGCGCATCACCCATGGATTGCCGAATGTCCCGCGTCCCACCATCACGCCATCGAGATTGCGGATTTTCTCGAGGGCATCTTGCGCGGACATGATATCGCCATTGCCGATCACGGGCACCGACACTGCTTCTTTCAATTCATAAATCGGGTCCCAATTCGCTTTGCCCGTGAATTTATCGTGGTAACGGCGGCCATGGATCGCAAGCGCCTGCGCGCCGGCATCCACCAGGCGCTTGCAGAACGGGATGAGCGTATCGATCGTTTCCCAGCCCAGGCGCGTCTTCACGCTCACGGGAATGGACACTGCTTTCACCGTGGCCTCCACGAGCCGCGCGGCAAGATCGGGATTGCGGATAAGGGCGGAGCCATGGCAGGAAGAAACCACTTTGGCCGCCGGACAGCCCATGTTGATATCGATGCCATCGGCGCCCATCTCTTCGATCACTTTGGCGGCCGACAGAAAATGCTCCGGGTCCTTGCCAAACACCTGCACGATGAACGGGCGCTCGATACCGGGATCGAAGCTGATCATCTCCATCGTCTTCTTGCCACCGTAGTGGATCGCATCGGTCGAGAGGAATTCGGTATACACGATCACCTCGGGCGCCATTTTCTTGATGAGCTGCCTGTATGAGGCGTCCGTCACGCCCGCCATCGGCGCGAGCGCGACGATGGGACGTCCGGCGGTGCTCCAGGAAAAAGGCATACGGCTCGAAAAAAGAAACCGGAAAGACCTGTCTATGATGAACGCGTAACGCCGCAACGGCAAGCGAGAAGAGACGCACTAAGGGGGAGCGGCTCTTTCTTCGTTCATCAAAAATCTCGTGACCTTCTGCCTTTATGCCCTCTCTACCATACGAAAGAACGACACTGCACTGCGTTCCACCCAGACATCCATTCCAGCATTGTCCCATAATCCCTCCTTCACACAATGTACGACGGAAGCCGCTTGCACCAGAATGGAGGCGCATGCGTCGCTCCACCAAAACATGGGCCATCTTCCTGGGTATCGCCATGCCGCTCATGGCGATGGCGCAGCAGCCAAATTCGCTGAATCCGCATCTCATTCCGGTGTCGGGTATCATCGGCAACTGCAGCTTCATCACCGGCGACATTCATTTCGCTTGCATACCGCTCTACGTGGGCTATCTCATCCAATTGATTTTCGGGATGCTCGGCACCATCTGTCTCCTCATGATCATCTGGTCCGGCTATGAGTGGGTGTTCGCGGGCGCCGGCGGCGACAATCAGAAAGCCAAAGCTCGCCTCACCAATGCCATTCTGGGTCTCGCCTTCGCGGTGCTCTCCTACCTGATCGTCGATACCATCATATCGGTCCTTTTTTCCGGTCCCACCGCACCCGTCACATGAGCACCACGAAGAAAAAGAAGAAGCAGCCGCACCAGCACAGCTTCACATCGCTGCGCATCATCGGCGAAAAAGCGCAGCAGTGGCTGGCACGGGCCCGCACTGCTCCGCGTACACAAACGAAAACGATGGAGGAGGATGTTCCCGCCGATGATGACGGCGCGCCTTTGGAGGTGACGGTGGACCTGTCGCTCCAAGGCATAGTGCGCGCGGCTTTTTCGATACTGGCTATCGCCATCGGCGTGCTGATGTTTTACATGCTGCTCGATAAAATCGTATTGCTCACGCTCGCCATCTTCGTGGCCGTCATCATGGATCCGGGCGTGGAATGGCTGAAACGTCATGGCATTCCGCGCGGCTTCGGCATCCTCGCCTATTACTTCGTCGCTCTCTTTTTGTTTTTGTTCCTGCTTGTATCGCTGGTGCCGGTGATGGCCGAACAGATTCAGCAGATCGCCGCATTCACGAATGCGCAGGTCAACGCGTTTCTTGCCGATCCGCATATCACGCTCCCCTTCCTGACGTCGGACGTGAATCTGCGTCTCACCTTTTTCGTGCAATCGGCGTTGCAGTCGCTCTCCATCAATCAATTCACGGACGCCCTGCAGCAGCTGGGGCAAAATATGGCGACGACCGCCCAGGGCTCATTGCAATTGGCGGTGCTGCTCGCAGGATCGGTATTGGATTTTTTGCTGAATCTCATCCTCATTTCGGTTCTGGCATTCTTCATCGTGCTGGAAAAGCGCAAAATCATCGCATGGCTGCGCAGCGTCCTGCCCTGGAGTTTCCGGCCATACGTCGATGACAAATC
>DAISLF010000145.1:0-2553 GCA_036820585.1 Candidatus Peribacteria bacterium
GTAGAACCAGCCGGATTCCCCCGGCAGAGCAGGGGGTTTAATCGTGGATTATTATCAATCTTTTCAAGAGACTCATCGACGAAAATCCGAATGATTATGCAGATCCATTCATCGAGGATCGCGTCATTATTTATGGTAAGATGCATCTTGAAAGGTATATGTAATTACTGCATCAGTTCAAAGGTTTTACGCTGAACTATCTCCTAGACGGACCCCGGAGGGGTCCGTTTTTTGTATCTGCGTTATAGGATCAGCACGCTACAATCCTCCCGCCCCTTCCCCACCTCATGAATCCTCCTTCTCACCCCGCTGTCCGCTACCTATCGTTCATCTCTTCGCTCTTCATCACGTCGCTCATTGTTTCGAATATCGTGGCGGGGAAGATTGCGAATTTCGGCGGATTCTTTTTGCCGGCCGCCGTCATCATCTTCCCGGTGAGCTACATCATTTCGAACATCCTCACGGAAGTGTACGGCTTCGCGGTGATGCGCCGCGTCATTTGGACCGGCTTCCTGTGTAATTTTCTCGCCGTCGCCATCTTGTGGATCGCCATCCGCTTGCCGTCTGCTCCGTTCTTTACGGGACAAGAAGCATTCGCGGCCACTCTCGGTGCTACACCGCGCATCCTCGGCGCGTCGCTCCTCGCCTATCTCTTTGGAGAATTCACGAATGCCACCATCCTGGCGAAAATGAAAGTGCACACGCACGGCAGATTCCTATGGCTGCGCATCATCGTATCGACAGTCATCGGCGAAGGGCTCGATTCGTTGCTCTTCATCTCGCTCGCGTTCTGGGGCGTCTTTCCGGGCATGCAAATCTTCACGGTGGTGCTCATGCAATGGACTTTCAAAGTCGGCTTCGAAATCCTCGCCACGCCGATCACCTACTGGATCGTCGGCTTGCTCAAGCGCGCGGAGAAGATGGACCACTTCGACACGCAGACGAGCTTCAATCCTCTCCCCTTCTTGCATGCCAACCGATAAGTCCGATCTGCTGTCACTCCGCGCGCTCGGCTCGAAAGCCGCGCCCTCGCGAACGCTCGATACATTTCCCAATCACGCGCCCGGCGAGATCGAAGTAACACTCCATTGCACGGAGTTCACCTGTATCTGTCCGCTCACCCGCCAGCCGGATTTTGCGGAAATCGAAATCATCTACAGACCCGATATGCACGTCGTGGAATCGAAATCGCTCAAGCTCTACCTGGAAACATTCCGCGATATCGGCGTGTTCCACGAACACCTGGCCGTCGATATCGGCAAAGATTTCGTTCAATTTCTGCAGCCGCTTTCCGTAGAGGTGACCGTGCGGTTCCACGTGCGCGGCGGCATCGCCATCGACGCAAAATATCGGTATGCGAAGAAAAATTGATGGCTCTGCTATGATGGCTCCCATGCCGACCGCCAAGAAGGATGACACGACCGCGTTGCTCATGGAAATCCGCGATTTGATGCGCGAGCAAAACGCCCATCTGCATAAAACACAGGAAACGCTGGAGAAAGAGCGCAAAGCGCATACGCGCGCCCAGCTTGCACGGCTCGCGCTCAACGGCCTCATCATTCTATTCGTCGCGGCTGCGACATATGTGTACTACCACACGCTCGTGACGTCCTTCCCGCAGTAACGACCGATTCGTGGAAAAAATCCCCCAACCGCTCTTCTTTTCGCTGCATTTTTCCAAGGACACGGAAGTATTACAAATCCCCGTACGAGCACAGCTCGATCTTCTTTTCTGCGAGAAGGTCTTTGATGCTCGGATCGAGCAGCATGCGCAGCTCCGTCTGGCGCTGGGGGTCGAGATCGAACGGCGTGCCGTAGGTGATGTCGCTGCTCGGATGCACCATCAGCTCCGTGACGCCGTCGGGAAACTTGTTGAGAATATGCCGCAAATTTTTGAGCGACGCGTTGCCCGCGAGCGTGAGACCCCGGAAGTGATCGGTGGATGCGATGCCATTGGCCGCGTAGAGATCGCGGATCGCGAGCGCCGCCGCATTGATCTTGCTGGTTTTCGAAAGCTGCTCGGGGGTGATCTCGTACCCGAACGGCGGCAAGGGCTCCTCGCAGGGGATGCGGACGAAACGGATGCCGTAACGCTCGAGGATGGGAATGAGAAGAGAAGCGACCGCCGGATGCGTGTGGATATGATGATGAGCATCTATGTGCGTGGGCGCGCCGTACGTATCGAGCATCCATTCCACCTGCGCGCGAATCTCGCGCCCCACGTGCTCGGCCTTCACGTCCCCCCGGTCGAGCGCCTCGCATAATTTCTCCCTCCCCACGAACATCCCGTTCATCTCGAGGAGCGTTTGGACCTCGGCTGGTTTACTCAGCGGATAATCCTCGGTGAGATTCAAATGCAAGCCCGCCGGCAATTCCCGCTCGCGCGCGTGGCGCGCGGCGGCATCGGAGTCGCTGCCGTTTACGATCAGCGTCGCGCTGGTGACGATCCCGAACTCGAAACATTGGAAAATCCCGTGCGAGCGCTGAGGATTGATTCCCAAATCGTCGGCATTGATGATGAAATCGTACACAGAATTTTTAGAGTTCAGGTGG
>DAISLF010000146.1:0-2529 GCA_036820585.1 Candidatus Peribacteria bacterium
GACGAGCGTTCCCAGCGAGCTGATGGTCAGCAACAAGCTGATGAAAAAAGCGGGCAGCGCCTGCGCGGGCGCGCTCAGCGGGCTCACGCGAAAAATCACGACGAGCAGGGAAGTGCTCGAGAGGAGAGCCGAGACGATGATGCCAAAAAGAAGAGATGTCATACGGAGAGACCAGTGTGGAGCGAGGGGCGAGCAGTTTCCATTGCGCTTGCAGATGGATGCCGTCTTCTACCAGCCGTTCATTTCTCGGATTTCTGCCCGTCCAGAAATTTTTTCAGGTTCTGGAAATCATCCAGAAGCGATTGGCGCAGGGTGCCATTATGCAGCGCGGCTGCCGGATGATAGATAGGGAATACCGTCACCGTATCCGTGAGTTTCTGCGGTTTGCCGTGCGCTTCGGTGATGCTGAGCTTTGTAAAGAAGTGCCCGAGCGCATGGCGGCCGAGCGGCACGATCACTTTGGGCTGGATGAGAGCGAGCTCCAGCATCAGCCACGGCATGCACTGTTCTTTTTCGATGGGAGTCGGATCGCGGTTCTCGGGCGGCCGGAATTTCACGACGTTGGTGATGTAGACGTCAGCGCGCTTGAGGCCGATGGAAGCGAGGAGTTCATCCAGAAAATGCCCGGCCGCGCCCACGAACGGGCGTCCCGATTCATCTTCCTTCTGGCCCGGCGCTTCGCCGATGAAGACGATCGTGGCATGCGGATCGCCCTCCCCCAGCACCGGCTGCGTGGCTGTCTTATACAGCTCGCACCCTTTCCAGCCCTTGAGCCGTTCGCGCAGCAAGTCGAGCGTGATGAGAGGCATAGAAGGATTTGAATACCTGAGTAATAGAATAGCAGAATAACTGGATGTGGTTATTTGCGAAATGAAAGTCCCGTTATTCAGATCCCAGTTACTCTCAATACTCCGCTTTGATTTTGACGATTCTCTTGAGGAGCTTTTCTTTCAGCCCTGCATCGCTCTCGCCGAGGATGCGCAGTGCCGAGAGGGCGGCATTCTTGGGGTGGAGTACGGTCATCACCGGCACGTCCGATGGCATCTGCAGGCTCGAGTGCACGTTCACCAAGTAATCCGCATGGTCCTTAAAGGGCGGGCATGCGATCACCGGATGCACGCAGCCGCCGGCCACGACGCCGCCAAGGCCGTTGCTCATCCCCACCACCGTGATCACCACTGTCGCATCTTTGCGCGCATTGAGTGTATCTATTATCTCGACGACTTTCTCCGGCACTTTATGGGCCGACGCGACGATTATTTCCGATTGAACATCGAAGTCTTTCAGAAAATCCGCGATCTTCTGGGCATGCTCCATATCCGACTTGGAGCCGAGGATGATGGCGACGTGCATGCGGGTAGAATAGCGTGCCGTCCGCTCTGTGAAAACGGCATTTGTGCGCAAGCGATCAACCCGATTTTGTAAGGGCGGCGCCTTTCCATCGTCATGGCATGCAGATATTTCTATTTCTTCCACCCTCTCCCTATGGAAAATCCCGAAATCCACGACGCTGCCAGCAAGCTCGCAAACAGCAAGAAAAGCTGGATACCGTTCACGACTCCCGGCGTTTCCGCTGCCGGCAAAGCTCTGGCCGGGGCGCGCAATGCGCATCGTTCGTCCGCTTCCAAACACCGCACCACAACGGCTCGAAAACCTTCCACGAAAGCGCTGCATTCCCGCACTACGGGCGCAAGCAAACGTGGCAGCAAGACATCGGCCCGCAGCACTGCGCATGCATCCGGCCGCCGGGCGCATGCATCCGCGAGCCGCTCGCGTGCCCGGTCCGTGAGTGCGTCCAAGGCCAAGCGGGGCCGCGCTCGTTCATCCCGCTGAGCTTCTTTGCATCTCTTCCTCCGCCAGTCGCAAGATCGGCGGAGGCTTTGGCCTGTCTATTTTTCTGTCTGGAGCCATTGTTTCTCGAAATAGCCAATGGTAGCCTGCTTGCGCTCTCGGGGATCTGGCTGCCGAGGCAGATTCGTCTGCTCTTTAGTTCAGCCCGGCCTCGCCCCGAAGCGGCGTTAGGAAACAAGGTGAACGCGTTCGTATGTCATTCGATCTTTTTCTCATCACCGTGCGCCCGTAGTTCAGCCCGGATAGAACGCCAGATTGCGGATCTGGAAGTCGTAGGTTCAAATCCTGCCGGGCGCACCATCTGGCTACACAGAGAGAGCCAGTTTACTAAGTGAGATCGGATGCCTCGCATCGTCCACAAACGAAGCCAGGCAATAAATCCCCATCCAAGATTTCTGGGGCAGTAGCTCAGTTGGCTAGAGCGCTTCCATGGCATGGAAGAGGTCAGGGGTTCAACTCCCCTCTGCTCCACCATTAGACTCTTTTTCAGACAAAGAACTGATATTGTTGGCCTCCTGTAGATCAACAATGGTTCTATCCAACCCCTCCTTGAGTGATGAACTTCTTTGGGTTGAACCTAAAATGCACATCAGCCCAAATTTTCCAGCGATTTCTGTTGGCGTTTATTAAAACCTAGAAAACCACCGGCTGTGCCGGTGAGACATCCGTAGGTTTTTA
>DAISLF010000147.1:0-2475 GCA_036820585.1 Candidatus Peribacteria bacterium
CCCCATGCCGGTGGATGCGGCGCACAAAGACATGATCATGCACGCCGCGCTCGAAAATGATTCGTTATCTTTTATGGGCAGCGATACAATGCCGGGTAACAAGGTCACAATCGGCGATAACGTGAATTTGTCGGTGACGGGCACGGATGAAGAGCGGCTCAAAGAGATGTTTGGCAAGCTCGGCGCCGGAGGCACGGTGACGATGCCGCTCGCGCCGCAATTCTGGGGCGACACCTTCGGGATGCTCACGGACAAATTCGGCACGCGCTGGATGTTCAATATCGCCGGGAAGAAGAGCTAGTTTCTCTCTGGGAATCGCTTGAGCAACGCGATGACTTTGGCATGTTCTTTGCTCCATGTCGCCCATACCGACGCGGCCCATTGCTTGAGCGCCGCATCGCGCTTTTCGCCGGACGGCGCCTGCAGCACATCCGCGACCGTCCAATCGCCTCTGGAAGACGGCAACGTGAACGCAGGCCATTCTTTCGACAAACGCGCGAGGCGCACGTGCTCGCGCTGCACCTCTTTCCCCGTATAACCGCGCTCGAGGAATAAAAAGAGTCCGATCAACGCGAATGCAACGGTGATGGCTTTGGAAGACGCAGTCGCATGCTGCGCCGCATACGCATCCACCAACACCTGGTGGATGAAGAATATATCCCCGCGCGACAGTGTATAGAACGCGAGTTCGTCGCAAAGACGCTGGCATTCGCGTGATGATCCCGCTCGCGGATTCGCGCCTTCGGGCGATGCGGGGAGCCGGAGACTGCACCCCGGGCAGATGCTATATGTACCATCACTCATCACGTCTGACGATAGCATACAAATATTTTCATCATTGATAACATCGGCCAATAATTTTGAGAGAAATTCGGGGGAACGCGCATGCGCGTTCCCCCTGCTCGTTGACTGCAGTGCCACTCAATAGTGGCACGGAACCGACTTGATCGCGTTGATGACTTCTTCTTCGGGTACTTCTTCGGCGGTGCCCGCGAAGCTGGTGTCACGGCGATTCATGAGGATGGCGCGGTCGTTCTCAGCGTTACCACGTAACGCATTAATGAGCAGACGGCGCTCCATCTCGGCCAAGGGCCGATGGTCCATGGTTCACCCCTTTCAGGTGTCCAGAAATAACGAGACATACGTAGGCACCATGCCTGCGCATACGAATACTTTATCCATCAATCGTCTTCTATCCAAAAACAGCAAAATTCAACTGCTGAATTGCTCAGAGAGTAGCCAAAAAAAGATCTCACGCTCCCGCCGCGATCAAGATGAAATCCGTGAGCAATCCCGCCAGAAAACCGATGGCCAGGCCCCAGCCCGTCCATGCATGCGCCTCCAGCTTGCGCCCGGCCGCGAGCAATTCGCCGATCACATACATGATCGCGCCCGCTGCCACGGCGAGAAAGAGAACGGAAAGCACGTTGGAGCTGTACGCATAGCCGATGAGCGTGCCGATGAAATTCGGGCCGCCGCCGATGAGGCCGGCCAGGAACAAGAATCGCCACGACGTCTTTTTGCCCGCCAGCGGCGCCGCGATGCCGAATGCCTCGGTCACATTGTGCAACCCGAAGCCGATGATGAGGAGCAGCGCGAGCTTGAGCTCCCCACGCACGGCCGAATTGCCGATGGCGAGACCTTCCGAAAAATTATGCAACCCGATGCCGATGGAAATAAGGAGCGACAGCTGGTTCGGAGAGATGCCGCCGTCTTTGCGCAAATAGTGCCGGCCGTAGTACACCAAGCTCAAAAGCCCGGCGGCGAATCCCCCGATGAGCACGAAAAGCAGCAGCCAGACGTTTCCGCCATGGAGCTTGAGAGCTTTCTCCATCGGCGCGATGGCATTCTGCATCACGTCCACGAAGAGGAAGAAGAGAACGCCGATGGCCAACGCATTCAGAAAAGAAACATACCCGCGCGACACGGCGCGGAAGCGCGCGAGCGGCATGCCAAGAAAAATAGTGAGTCCCGAGACGGCTCCCAGTACGACAGTTTGGAAGAAAGACATAAGACGGGGAGAACGCTCGCCGGGTTTATCGAATAGCCAGGCGTTTGACGGGACGGTACGCCTGGCGATCTGCGGATGCAATGGCGCGGATCCTGCCTTCCCGCTGCGCTCACCACGTATTCACGGTCGTGCCGGCCGAGATGTTTTGGGAGCCGCCGTTATTTTGCGCATTCACGGTCGTATTGGCGGACGGATCGATGGAATACCACGATGAAGACGACTGTAAGGGTTGCGAGATTCCGGCGGATTGTTGCTGGGGCTCAGAGTGGTAATAGGAATGATGCGGCGTGCTCTCTACGAACACGAATACATAATTCGTCGCACTCGCGTTGATCGTATTGTTGACCGTACTGTTGGCAGGGGTATTCACGATTCCATTTCCCTGCACGGCATCCGCATTCGATGACGGCGCATTGATCTGGTTATGCACCGTCACGGTCGCGGTAGGGTTGATGGTGATACCC
>DAISLF010000148.1:0-2453 GCA_036820585.1 Candidatus Peribacteria bacterium
GGATGCGTCCCAGCAGAGCGGAAACCTCGGAGCCCGCCTGCGTGAAGCGGAAGATGTTATCGATAAAGAGCAATACGTCTCGCTGTTCTTCGTCGCGGAAGTACTCGGCGAGCGACAGGCCGGCGAGCGCGACGCGCAAGCGCGGTCCGGGCGGCTCGTTCATCTGGCCGAAGACGAGCGCCGTCTTCTCGAGCACTCCCGACTCCTTCATTTCGTAGTAGAGATCGTTGCCTTCGCGGCTGCGCTCCCCTACTCCGGCGAAGACGGAATAGCCGCCATGCTCTTCGGCGATATTGCGGATAAGCTCCTTCACGATGACTGTCTTGCCCACTCCGGCTCCGCCGAAGAGGCCCACTTTGCCTCCGCGCAGGATCGGACAGATGAGATCGATCACTTTGATGCCCGTTTCCAGCACTTCGGTGGAGGTGGATTGATCGATGAACGCCGGCGCCGGACGGTGGATGGAATACTTTTTCTTGGTTATCACGGGTGGCAAGCCGTCGATGGGGTTGCCGAGCACGTCGAACATGCGGCCGAGCGTCTCGGGCCCGACGGCGATCGAGATGGGTGCATTCGTGTTCTCCACGGCGACGCCGCGCGACAGTCCATCGGTGCTGCCCATCGCCACGGTGCGCACGGACGCTCCGGGCATCTGCTGCTGCACCTCGAGCGTGAGCTCACGGTCCCCCACCATCACCTTGAGCGCCGTATAGATGGGCGGCAGCTCCTTGGCGGAATCAAACTGGCAGTCCACGACTGCTCCGACGACTTGCGAGACGGTGCCTGACATAACAGAAATGGAAGTGAAAAAATCAATGAAACGCTAACTTGTCACACTGAGCCTGTCGAAGTGGGCGGTATCCTAAGGGAACAGGCAATGGCAAACAAGGGCCATTTGATGAAGGATTCCAAGAAACCGACGATTCCAACGGCTGATCGTTTTCCTTGGTTCCAGTGGATTCCCCTCAGCGCATGCGCACGGACCTTTTTGCACGGACATACTCCACCAGCGGCGCTGCGAGCGACAAAACAATGATTGCCAAAATGACCAAAGAGAAATTTTTCTCCACTGCCGGAATATTGCCAAAGAAGAAACCGGCGAACACGAAGAGCGCCACCCAGGCCAATCCACCGATGATGTTATACAGGATGAATTTGCCGTAATTCATTTTCCCGATGCCCGCGACGAACGGCGCCAACGTGCGGATGATAGGGATGAAGCGCGCGATGATGATGGCTTTCGCGCCGTATTTTTCGTAGAACTGCTCGGCTTTCAGCAGATGTCCGCGATTGAGGAACCGATAGTCCCGCGCGAACACTTTCGGGCCTACGGCATGGCCGATGGCATAATTGACGGTATCTCCCAGCAATGCCGCGAAACCCAATACAATAAAGAGCAAGGCGGGCTGAAAGGAGCCGCGCGCGGCGAAGGCTCCGGCGGCGAAGAGCAGCGAATCACCCGGCAAAAATGGCGTCACCACGAGTCCTGTCTCGCAAAAAATGATCACGAAGAGAAGCAGGTACGTCAGCGTGCCGTACTGCACGATCACACTCGCCAGATGCGTATCGAGATGGAGGAAAAGATCGAGGATGGCAGACATAGTGATGAGAAAAATTACGGCAAAAGTTGCATTGCGCCCTGCAGCTGGACGTCATCGGTCCCGCCGGGCACCATGCCGGGCGGCGCGACGACGATTCTATCGGGCGCCATGCCGACGCCGTTGATGGAGCGTCCCAGAGGCGTATGCCACTCCGCGATGGTCACTTTCAGGCTGGAGCCGTCGGAGAATTGTTCGACCTGCTGCACTGTTCCTTTGCCGAAGGTCTGCTCACCCACCACGATGGCCCGCTTGGCATCCTGCAACGCTCCGGTCACGACTTCCGACGCGCTGGCCGAGCCTTTGTTGACGAGCAGTACCAACGGCACCGATGCGGCGATGGTCGGCTCTTCCGTCGTGACATCCGTCTCCGTGTCCTGGCGCTTGGCAATCTTCACATAGACGCTGCCTTTGGGCATGAAATTGCTCACCACTTTCCCCGCCGCATCCAGCAAGCCACCGGGATTATTGCGCAGATCGAGGATGATGCCCTGCGGGGATTTTTTGGCGACCTCCGTCATGGTGGCGCGAATGTCGGATTCCACCATATCCCCGAATTGCGAGAGCTTCACGATCGCGATGTTATTTTGGTAGGTGACCGTGATATCGGCGATCTTGATGAGATCGCGGACGACGGCGACATCCATCTCCGCATCGCCGCGGCGGATGTGCAGCTGGACGGTCGAGCCCTTCGGACCGCGGATTTTGCCCACCGCATCATCGAGCGTCAGGCCTGCCAAAGCGGTGCCGTCGACTTTCAGAATCTGATCTTTGGCCTGGAGGCCGGCCTTCTCGGCTGGTGAGCCCGGCAGCGGCGCGACGATATAGAGCACGCCTCCCGTCTGGTCCACTTGC
>DAISLF010000149.1:0-2433 GCA_036820585.1 Candidatus Peribacteria bacterium
GTCGAAGAACGCCTCGGCGCACGGTCAATGGTCCGAGCAATATATCAAGTTGGCCGAGTCGCTCTCGCTCTCGGTGTACGGTTCGCAGCTGAATGTGAATGCGTCCGCCACGCGCGGCGCCGTCGTCCAGACGATCCTGGAGGCACTGGGGATCGCGATGCAGAAGTACAATGGTGAATTCAAAGATGTCACCGCCGGAACCGCGCATGCGAAGGCCATCGCCACGGCGGTCAAGCTCGGCATCATCCAGGGAGATACGGACGCCAGCGGCAAGTTGGTAGGTACCTTCCGCGCCGCATCCGCCATCAACCGCGCGGAGATCGCACAGATCTTCAGCAAGTTGATCAGCAAAAGTCTCGTGAAATAAGACTGTCGTTTGTTTTAAAAAAGCGCGGACCAGGTCCGCGCTTTTTTGTTGCAGGAGGATGCATCTATTTCTCTGTGCCGGCTCGCACTGCACTTTACCTGTCCCTCCTCACGCGGCATGCTGCTGCCATGCCGTCTTTCCAACAGCTTCTCTCCCGTTCATACGCCTTCTGCAATCGCAGCGGTACTTTGCTTGCCCTGGGCGTTGCGGCGTGGGGTATCGGCATCCTTCTGCTCCAGATGCTCCTGTGGCAGCAGATCACTCTGGTGACATCGCGCCAGGTGCGGCAAATGGTAGGAGCAACGCACTATGACGAAATCCGACAGACTGCCGAGAAGCCCGCGTACTCCTCCGATGACATCGATGCGCTCTATACGTACGTGCTGGCAGCCGATGGCAAAAAGCTGGATACCTTGCCGCCGGACGCCCGCGACAGGGCCGTGACGGACATGGAGCTGCAGATAGCGAAGGCGCTTCTTCCCGTCCTCCTACTCTTCGGCGGCATTTTGTTTCTTCTCCGGCTTCTCGCCAAACACTATTTCCTGGTATTGGCTGCCGTCCATCCGTCATCCTTTGGTTTCGCTCTGCGCCGAATGCTCGTCTCGTTTCTCCCCGTGCTTTGGACGTGGATATTGATGGCGCTCTTTTCGTTCTTGTGGCTGCCGTTTGCATTGGAAGCGTTCGCATTGCTCTGGCCCGTGATGGCGCTCATGTCGCTGGCGGGTTTCGTGCCCGTGCTTCTGTTGCTGCCGCGTTTCCTGTATGCGCCCATCATTCTTTTGCAGGAAAGCCAGAGCCCCATGGCGAGTATCCGGCTCAGCTACCGGCGCACCAAGGGACAATGGCGATGGATCATGCTGCAGGTGATTGGCGTATTGGCCGTGCTGTGGATGGTGATGACTTTCTCCAATACGCTGCTCCAGGCCTTGGTTCAGGCAGTGGCCCTGCGTTCGCCCTTGGCGCCGCTGCTCTATTGGGTTGCATCATTCACCACGTTGATTGCATTGGCCTATCGCCTCGTTTTCATTGTGCAGATGAAGGAAGCGACGGACGGGAAAACAAAAGGCACAGGTCCCGCCGCGCTCTCCGTCGTCACTGCTTGAGAATACGGAAGCAGTGAGATGTTTGGCACGACGGTTCATTCACGCTTTCAATAGGGCGCGGAATTCCATTTCGCCGATCACCGGCACGCCGAATGCCTTGGCTTCGTCCAGTTTGCCGCCGGGATCGTCGCCTGCCAGCACGTACTTGGTTTTCTTGCTCACCGATCCGCTGACTTTTCCGCCGCGGTCTTTGATCATCGTGCGCGCTTCCTCGCGGCTGAGGGTGGGGAGCGTGCCCGTCAGAACGAATATTTTCCCCTCGAAGATCGGTTCTATGTTCGACCGTTCGCTCTGGAGGCACACGACGCCCGCGCTCTGCATGTGCCGGAGCATCTGCGTATTTTCTTTCTCTCTAAACCATTCATGAAGCGCTTGTGCGTTGACGTCGCCCACGCCATGGAATGCCGCCAGTTGCTCCGCCGTCATCCCTTGCATCGTTGCCAGCAGATCTTGCAGGCTGATGCCGTGGATCTCGATAGTCTGTTCGGGCGCGCCGAAGAGGGAATCCTGCGCCGCGAGCCCGTCGCTTTCTTTGACCGTCAGCTTGCGCGCGGGCCACGCGATGCGCCGTGCGATCAGGTCCGCCGTTTCGCGCCCGATGTGGCGGATGCCCAGCGCAAAGAGGAAACGGTCTACCGGCATCCGCTTGGCGCGCTCGATGCTGCGCAGCACGTTGCGGGTTTTCAATTCTTTGAAGAGCGGCAGCTGCAGCAAATCGCTCTCCGTCAGCATGAAGATATCCGATGGGTCATCCACGAAGCCCCCTGCGATGAGCGCTTCGATGGTCTCTTTGCCCAGTCCTTCGATGTTGAACGCGTAGCGTGACACGAAGTGCTCCAGCCGCTCTTGCTGCACCGCTTTGCAATGCGGATTGGGACAACGGTGCGCCACTTCTCCTTCCTCGCGTACGAGGGGCGTGCCGCAGCTGGGGCAGTCCTTGGGGAACCGGAAGGGCTTTGCGTT
>DAISLF010000150.1:0-892 GCA_036820585.1 Candidatus Peribacteria bacterium
CCTTCCACCCGTTCGCCCTCGAGCGCCCGCCTGCTGGGCAAGCGGGAGAGCGGCATGGGCATCCCGTCTTCCTCCAACACCAAAAAACGCCGCATCACTTCCTCCACGGGAGTCTCCAGCAGTTCCTTCGGCGAATCGAACCCGATGATGCGCGCGCCGGCTGCGTTTGCGAAGAGCAGCTTTCCATCCGTCGCCTGCAGCGTGATGCCATCCGTCGCCCCCTTCAGGATTTCTTCCAAGTGTTCCAGCAATCGCTGCGCATTTTCCGGCGCCGCATCGGCCGCAGTCTGTGTTCTATTCTCTTGCAGCATCGTCTGCACTTGCTGCTCCAACGGGGACAATTCTTTTTTGCCGCGCGGATTGCCCTGTGTTTTGCCTCGCCGCCCAGCCCGCTTTGCAGAAAGAGGAACCGACTGCATCGTCATACGCCAAGTGTACGCATCGCTAAAAACAAGGAAAGGGGATCGGGTTTCTCAGGACCGATATCCGTTTTTCGCTCACATGGTTTCTCGCGCCAGGAGCGCGGCGCCCAGGGTGCCGGGATGCTCCAACTGCTGCATGGAGAGCTCCGGCAACACCGTCCCCGCGATCGTCCACTGCGCGAGCTCTACACGAATGACAGGCAAGTGCGGCCGCAAGGCCTTGCCGGTGCTGCCGCCGAAAATGATGATCGAGGGATTGAAGGCATATGTCAGATTGGCGCACAGCCATGCCACTTCGCGAAATACGTCCGCATGCAGGAATGTGCAGACCTCGCCCTCCAGATACTCATCGGGGCGCTCCGCCTGCATACAGCGCTTGCCGAGTGCCGTGCCCGAAATGAATTGCTCCGCTTCGCCGCGGGAATCGGGCGTCGCATAGGGAGGTTTGCCAGGCATGAGCAACATATGGC
>DAISLF010000150.1:902-2366 GCA_036820585.1 Candidatus Peribacteria bacterium
GCATAGCCCTGTGCGCCTTGGAAAATTTTTCCATCCACCACCACGCCGCCGCCGACCCCCGTGCCCAGCGTGACGCCGATCACCACCCGATGGCCTTTGCCATTGCCTTGCAATGCTTCCGCCAGCGTAAACGCCTGCGCATCATTCTCCACTTTCACCGGCAAGCCGAGTGCCTCTTCGAGATTTTGTCGCACTGGCACGCGTTCGCTTCCCGGTATGTTCGGCGCGCGTATGAGCAGACCGTCCGTACTGCGCACCAGGCCGGGAAATCCTGCGCCCACGGCGCGCGTGTCCGGCATGCGCACGTGCGCGATCTTCAGGAGCAAGTCCGCGAATACCGACGCGAATCCGCGGCCGGCATCCGTGGGAAAGCGTTCATATGCCTGCAGCGCGAAGGTATCGGCATCGAACCGGCCGATGGCGCTCTTGGTACCGCCGACATCGAGACCGATGATGGAAGAAGACATAACGTGAAGAGGTAGGAATAGGGGACGGTGGCTACTTTTCTATTGTAGATGAAAAACCGCATGAACATGAACGTGCACGAAGAAATCTTTTTTCTTCCGGATTCGCTTCCAGTACGCACCTCAAGCATGCGGCTTTTTACTGAGTATCATCGTCAGAAGCCCGCGCGCGATCCGTGCTTCTATGGTTGTCCTTTTCTCTCTTTTCTTCCCCTTCTCTCGTATGAGCTCTTTCTCCACTCGTTCTCTCATCCGCGCCGCCGCAATCGCCTCCGTGGCTTCTCTCGTCGGCGTTCAGATGAGCTTCGCTTCTGCATTCAGCAACCAGACTGCAAACATCTTGAATGTCTCGCGCACCTCTAAAAACTCTAGCCGCTGCGTACGGAAAGAGAGGGGGAGCAATCTCCTCTCTTTTTTATAAATAGTTTTAGGTGACTATCCCTTGAAGTCTAGTAGACTTCATAAAGTCTTTTGAATCGGCGATTCGATGTTTTTTATATCGGTTACTAGCTTTGAGGGGATAATCGCCTAGTTTTATGATCGGCAATACTGCTGTCGATCCATTCGAAGTTATTCATGCTTATTTTACTTCAAGTACCGAATTAGGCTGATCAGACCATAGCCTTACAAGTTTATAAATTTCCCCTGCTGGTGGATACATTGCTTCTATAATAGATTCTTCAGTCACTTCTATTCCTTCTCTTTCTTTCTGCGAAAGATACAGCGAAAGTGCATTCATTATTATCTGATGTATTCCTTCAATTCTTAATTGCACCGTCTTATCACCTGTAAATGGCGACTCTCGTGTCGGAGGCATCAAATGAAGAGGTCCTGTCTCTGTACAACCCGAGGCATAGTAAACCAGCACTCTATCGCCTTTGAAATTCTCTGGAATAGGCTTCACCATAATAGTATGACTCCATATTTACATACGTCAATGTATGACACCGTGAATCCATAAACCTCACTTTCTTCAAACCATAGCCAAAGAGAGCTATCA
>DAISLF010000151.1:0-2356 GCA_036820585.1 Candidatus Peribacteria bacterium
TGGAAGATGCTTTCGCGTTCGCTCAAGCCAGCCGCATCGGTCAGGCACTGCGGGCGGGCGATGACAGCGTCCTGCGCGACGCACTTTCGGATACCGGCATGCTCGCAACGCTCAGCCGCTTTGCGGACGGGCGCGCGATGATCCTGCGTTTGCTGGCTGCCGGCGTATCGCGTCCGGCCGTCGTGCGGAATCTTCTCCCCTTTGTACAGGATCCCGATCTGCGTGTGCTTGCGTTCTTCCAGCAGGATTTGCGTCCTGCAGCATGGCTGCATGTTGATGATTCGCGTATGTCTGCCATGCGTCCCTTCGTCCTTCTCGCGTTTCCCATGACCGACTTGCTGTCGGATGGCGCTCCTGCCGCGGCCGTCGCCCGTTGGGAAACCGCCGCCGCCACCGTGGCACAAGCTGCTCCAGACCAGATCTTTTTCTCGTCTCTCCTGCGTATTCTCGCCGATGCCCGCAAAGTCGCAGAGCAAAATGGGTATCCGGAGCGCTTGCAGCGCTATGCCCAGGCAGTAAAAAATATCGCTCAAGATGTGTCATTATTGTCGGATGACGAGAAGAGTGCCGTTGCGTCCTGGCAGCCCTATCTGTCTCTCGGCAATGCCGTCCGTACCGATCCGGTGCCCGCTGCATCTTCGGATGCAATACCTGTCGCTACGCCGCCCTCGTCTGCGGCATCTTCTGCCGCGACCATGGCACCGGCGGACGCTCAGAGCGGGGAGGCATCTATACACGACTTTCTGAGCCAGCACGGAGCGCTCTTCACCACAAAGACCGTTATCCGTGCGATCTCTTCCGCCGCTGTCTCGGTGCAATCCATCGTCTTCGCTTCCGGCGATGGCGATCACAGTTTTGATTTTATCATTGATCCCGCGAGCAAGCAGATGAGCGCGATCGTACGCGATGGCGCCGATTTGCCGTTGTCTTTGGGGTTTGATGTATTTACGGCTTGGGTGCGGCACTGACAAGCCTGTCAGCGCTCGAAAGTATCGCTATACTCCGCAAGTGGATTTCTCCCTGGACCCTCGGCTCTCGTTTGCGGGCGAAACTTTTTCGCGCCTGCAGCTCGTCGGCGCGCAGGTTGCCGGCAGGGCATTCGAGAAATGCACGTTTGAAAAATGCAGGATGGTGCAGTGCAGTTTCGAGCAATGCAAGTTTGTAGATTGCATCTTCGCCGAGTCGCTTTTGAGCGCCGTTTCCTTCAGGGGCTGTTCTTTTCTGGAAACGTCTTTGCGCGACACCAAGGTCATCGGTCTCGATTGGCGCCAGGCAGCGCGCATCCGCAATCTGCAGTGTATAGATTGCGACGTGAGCCAATCGCTCTTCGGCGGGATGAAGCTGCCCAATCTGGTGCTGCGCAATTGCATCGCCACAGAAGCGGACTTCGGCGAGGCGGATTACACGGACGCGGACTTCGACGGCACGGACTTCGATGGCGGCATCTTCCACCGAACCAATTTGACGGGCGCAATTTGAAGCATGTGTTCAGATACTCGATTGATTTCCGCAATACCATCCTCAAGAAGACAGTCTTTTCCCTGCCCGAAGCCATAGGACTGCTGCAGGCCCTGGATATCCTGATCGAGGATTGAGATCCGAGGAGGATTCAGTATTGATTCGGTCCATCTTGGGAGGCATTGGAATCGCCCCCGATTGGAACTCTATGCGAAGAGAGGACAGGAACAGCATGGAATCGACATACTCGACGTAGGCGGAGATATCCCTGTTTGGACAGCATTGTGCAGAAAACACGACAAAAAAAGTATGCCATGATTTGAACAGTTGCAATGTCCTCCAGCCTGGCCGCAACCACTGAAATAGAATCGCACCCAGCGATCAAAACGACTTATGATTTGCGATTGTCGCGGTGATGTCAGAGCCCACAATGAAATCGAGAAGTTATTGATCGCGTCGAAATGCGCCGCCGAAAGGTTCACGAGCGATGGAAAGTACATGTTGATGTGTTCTTCCGGTTCAGCCTTCAGAAGTTCTCTGAGCATAATGAGCAGGATAGACCTCTTCTGCACTCATCAAAGCCACCAAAGGAGAGAATGCGGTGCAATACGAAGCCAAAATAGGGTGGCGCGTTTTGCGCGCCAGCCCCGAAAGTCGTAATTGGTGGGCGATGGCTGATTTGAACAGCCGACCTCGACATTATCAGTGTCGCGCTCTAACCAACTGAGCTAATCGCCCATGAATACATGTCTTTCAGCGAAACGTGCCCGCAAAGGGTACCTGCAGAGACATGCTCTATCAAGCGCTCCAAAGAGTGTTCAATGGCGCTTCCGGGGCTTGGAATACAAAAAAAGCGGAGCACAGGCTCCGCTTTTTACAATGCAGATGATCGCTTAGT
>DAISLF010000152.1:0-2332 GCA_036820585.1 Candidatus Peribacteria bacterium
GTTTCGTATGGGCGCTGGTCATCGCGCTGGTCTATTACGTCGTGCAGTGGTGCGAAAATAACCTGCTCGTCCCGCTCATCATGAAACGTGTCGTGGGCTTATCGCCCCTGACGATCCTCTTCGCCATGCTCGTCGGCATCAGCTTTCCCTCGATCATCCATCCGGTGCTCGGCATGATGCTGGCCATCCCCATCGCTACCATCTTTTCGCTTTTCCTGGAAGACTGGCGCTCGTACCGTTTGCGCCGCACTCTCAAGGGTCCGGAGCTCTCCGCCGCACGTAAAGCATAATTTTCATTTGGGAATCAAACGGATGAGAATGGCATTTCATAAACAAAAAACTTGAATACTTTTGGTGTTCTTCGTAGCATGATAGGACCATCTTTCTTCCAGTGCGGACAATGTACTTTGGCGATTTTCTCGCTAAAATAGTTTGATCCCTCTGGACAGGTAGCACTCGCATTCTTAGAGTGCTAAGTCCACGATCATTCTTTCCCAACACGTTCATGCATCCTTTCGATCGTTTCACACCCAATGCAAAGCTCGCGCTGCAAATCGCAGAGCAGGAGGCGAAAAATATGAAGAGCCCGTATATCGGGACGGAGCATTTGCTGCTGGGTCTCTTGAGTATTCCGAAGTCGCTCGGTTTCTCCATCTTCACGGGCGCCGGCGTCACCCAAGAAAACGTGCGCATCCTCCTGAAGGCCATGAGCTCGGGCAACATCGAGGGCACGCACGTGAAGCATGGCCTCTCCACGTTCCTGCATACCGTCATCGAACAGAGCGTCATCACGGCGCACAAGTTCCGCCATGCCAACGTGGGTACGGAGCACTTGCTCCATTCCCTCGTGAGCACGGGCAAAAACGCCGCCACCATCTTGCTCGAAAACATGCAGGTGGATCCCGATGACCTGAAGGCCCGCGTGGAAGAAATGTTCGGGCAGCTCAATACCTTCAAGCAACAGAACCGCAATCTGGAGCAATCGCTGGAAGCATTCTTCCACGGTCTCCAAGGCGTCATCGTCGGCATGCAGCCGGGCCAGACGCCGGGCAGCAGCATCCCCGAGCAGGGAATAGGCGGCGAACCCATGAAGCGCCGCAAAGGCGACAGCAAGAGCAAGACGCCCGTGCTCGACTACTTCACGGATGATCTGATCACGAAAGTGAAGGAAAATAAGATCGACCCGATCATCGGGCGCGACGAGGAAATCGAGCGTCTCATCCGCATCCTCAACCGCAAGACGAAGAACAATCCCGTGCTCATCGGCGAGCCGGGGGTCGGCAAAACCGCCATCGTGGAGGGCCTGGCCCAGCGTATCGTCGCCGGCAGCGTGCCGCCGTCGCTGCGTGACAAGCGCCTGCTCGTCCTCAATATGGGCTCGCTCGTGGCCGGCACCAAGTACCGCGGCGAATTCGAGCAGCGCTTTGATGACATCATCAAGGAAGCCGCGAAGAGCGAGAACTCCATCATCCTCTTCATCGACGAGATCCACACGGTGGTCGGAGCCGGAGCCGCCGAAGGTTCCCTGGATGCCGCCAATATTTTGAAGCCCGCGCTCAGCCGCGGCGCGCTGCGCGTCATCGGCGCGACGACCGTAGATGAGTTTCGCACGGTGGAGAAAGACCGTGCGCTCGAGCGCCGGTTCCAATCGATCATGGTCAACGAGCCGACGGTGCCCGATGCCATCCAGATTTTACAGGGCGTGAAAGCCAGCTTCGAGGAATTCCATCACCTGAGCATCAGCGACGGTGCCATCGATGCGGCCGTGACTCTCAGCAAGCGCTACATCACCGAGCGCTATCTGCCTGATAAGGCCATCGATGTATTGGACGAAGCGGCAGCAGGCAAGAGTCTGCAGAATTCCGGCGAAGCGCCGGATATCAAGAAGACCGAAGAGAAGCTCGAGCAGCTTCTGCAGAAGCAGCAGCAAGCCGTGCGAGAACAGAAGTACCATTTGGCGCTGCGCATGAAGCAGGAACAACAGACCATGAAGGAAAAACTGGACGCGATGAAGCATGCGCAAGACGGCGACCGCCGGTCTCCCATTCAGATCACCGAGGACGACATCGCCCAGGTGATCGGCCGCATGACCGGGATTCCCGTGACGAAACTGTTGAAATCGGAAGCGAAGCGCCTGACAAACCTGGAACTCGTGCTGCGCAAATCCATCATCGGCCAGGACGAGGCCATCAAGAAAGTCGCGCGCGCGATCCGCCGCAGCCGGGTCGGCATCAGCGACGTGCGCCGCCCGATCGGCTCATTCCTGTTCCTCGGCCCCACGGGCGTCGGCAAAACAGAGCTCGTGCGCACCATTGCCAAGGAAGTCTTCAAC
>DAISLF010000153.1:0-2331 GCA_036820585.1 Candidatus Peribacteria bacterium
TTGTCAGCTCCGTCTTGCCGTCGACGGTGAAAAGAATCAGATCCGCGGCTTGCAGCGCCAGGAGCGACTGCGCGTGCACGTCGTCCTCGAAATCTTTGTCCTGCGTGCCGCCGCCCATGCCGCCCGTGTCGATCAACAGATACTCGGCTTCGGCGGTTTCCACTACGCTCGCGATGTGGTCGCGCGTGGTGCCGGGCACTTCGCTCTCGATGGCCACGCGCTTGCGCACGAGCCGGTTGAAAAGCGTCGACTTGCCTGTGTTGGGACGGCCGATGATGGCAACGACGGGAAGGCGGGACATGGAAAATCGGAGGAAAGCGCTTCGGCATGCGCCATATCAGCCGCATAGTACCGCAACAACAAGCGAGAACACAGCGGAAAGCGACAAAATAAAGAGCAGGTCATCATGTAAAATTCGAAAAAATATGTCCGTAGCGACTCGGCGCATCATCATTCCAAGGCTCTTCGTGCATTTCTGCCTGAACGTTGTAGAATTTTCTCATGCATAATGATTACGATCCCTCTGCGGCGGAGGCAAAATGGCAGGCAAAGTGGGAAGAAGCGAAGGCATACGAGGTAGATCTGCAGAAAGCAAAAAATCCCTATTACTCGCTTGTGATGTTCCCGTATCCGAGCGGCGATATGCTGCATGTGGGACATTGGTACAACTATTCGCCGGCGGATAGTTACAGCCGCTACATGCGTCTGCGCGGCCATAACGTCTTCGCCCCTATGGGCTTCGATGCCTTCGGTTTACCCGCGGAGAACTACGCCATCAAGACCGGTGTGCCGCCCGTCGAATCCATCCACAAAAACGTCCAGACGATGGTGGAGCAGTTGAAACGCATCGGCTGCATGTACGATTGGTCGAAGGTGGTGAATACCTCCCAGCCGGACTATTACCGCTGGACGCAGTGGTTATTTTTGCAGATGCACAAGCACGGTCTCGCCTACAAGAAGCAAGCAGCCGTGAATTATTGTCCGAAAGATCAGACGGTATTGGCTAATGAACAAGTGCACGATGGCAAGTGCGAACGCTGCGGCACCGAAGTGGTCCAGAAAAACCTGACGCAGTGGTTTTGGAAGATCACGCAATATGCCCAACGGCTGTTGGAAGGCCTCAACGATCTTGACTGGCCGCAGAAAACGAAGCTGATGCAGCAGCACTGGATCGGCAAGAGCGAGGGCGCCGAAGTGGTGTTCGATGTGGCCGGCATGAATGCGAAGATCGAAGTGTTCACCACTCGCGTGGATACCATCTTCAGTGCCGCATTCGTCGTGCTCGCGCCCGAGCATCCGCTCGTGGAGACCGTCACAACCAAAGACCAAAAGAAAGCCGTCGAGCATTATTTGGCCGAAACGAAAAAGAAGACGGAACTGCAGCGCACCGATCTTTCGAAAGAAAAAACAGGCGTTTTCACCGGCTCCCATGCAGTGAATCCCGCGAACGGCAAAAAAATTCCCGTTTGGATCGGGGATTTCGTTTTGGGTCACTACGGCAAAGGCGCGGTCTTTGGCGACGCGCACGATGAGCGTGATTTCGTTTTTGCCAAGAAGTACGGGATTGCGCTGACGACGACGATCAAGCCTCTCGACCGTAGCGATGACGCGGCGGTACGCGCCCAAGAAATTTGCTTCACAGGGGATGGCATTCTCTACGATTCCGATCACTTTAGCGGGCTGCACTCTGGCGAAGCCCGCAAGAAAATTGCCGCATGGCTCGAAGATAAAGAGAAGGGGAGACTCGTGACCAACTATCGCCTGCGCGACTGGCTTGTGAGCCGCCAGCGCTACTGGGGGGCGCCGATCCCGATCGTCTACGATCCGGACGGCAATGCGCATCCTATTCCCGAGAAACACTTGCCATGGCTCCTGCCGACCGACGTGGAATTCAAACCCACGGGCAAGTCGCCGCTCGCGCAGTCCAAAGAGTTTATCGAGCGCACGGAGAAAATTTTCGGCAAAGGATGGCGGCCGGAATTCGATACCATGGATACGTTCGTGTGCTCCAGCTTTTACTATCTGCGCTATCTGATGGAAGGGAACCCAAAGCATTTCGTCGATCCGTCGCTGGAGAAAAAATGGATGCCGGTCTCGATGTACATCGGCGGGCCGGAGCATGCGTGCATGCATCTCATCTACGCGCGGTTCGTGATGATGGCTCTTAAGGATTTTGGCTTTGTATCGCAAAGCGAACCGTTCAAAAGATTGGTACATCAGGGTCTTGTCACCAATAAGGGCGCGAAGATGAGCAAAAGCAAAGGCAATGTGGTCAGCCCGGATTCCTTTGTGACACAGCATGGCTCGGATGTGTTTCGCATGTATCTCATG
>DAISLF010000154.1:0-2314 GCA_036820585.1 Candidatus Peribacteria bacterium
CCACGAACGTGACGACCGGCAAGCGGCCGTCTTTCGCTGCTCGTTCGACGAGATCGAGAGGAACGCGCTGCGTGTGAGCCCATTCTTTTTTCTGCGCCGCTTTCATTCTTTGCAGATCGGCGATTTCTTTCTTGATGAGTTTCAGATGACGAACCGCTTCGACCACATTGCCGGTCCCCGCTTCGCCTTTGGTGCGGATCATCGCCGCGCCCTCGTGGATGCGGCGAAGCGCCTCTCCCAAATTGGTCGCGCCGCAGACGAACGGGACGTTGAAATCTTTTTTGGATACATGATCGAACGGATCGGCGGGCGTGAGCACTTCGGATTCATCGATGAAGTCCACTTGGAGCGCTTCCAAGATCCTCGCTTCCGCCGTGTGGCCGATGCGCACTTTCGCCATCACGGGAATGCTGACGGCCGCCTGAATTTCTTTGATGAGCTTGGGGTCGCTCATGCGCGCCACTCCGCCTTGCGCGCGGATATCCGAGGGTACGCGCTCGAGCGCCATCACCGCGCAGGCCCCGGCCGACTCCGCGATCTTGGCTTGCGCCGCATTCACCACATCCATGATGACGCCGCCTTTGAGCATGCGGGCAAGATCTTCGCCGAGGGTCAGGCGCTTGGAGGATTTCATGGGAGCATCATACAATAGAGTATTGGTGCATCAAAGAAAGAGCCCGCAATGCGCACTGGATGACAGCACAAAATACAGCAACTATAATCGCGCAAATCACTCCCTCCTCATTTTTCATGCAAAAATTCGCGTCCGCTTTTCTCCTAGGGAGCGTCCTCCTCTTGGGTGCGGCTCCCCTTTGCCTGGCGCAGAGTATGCCCGGTGCCGGTCACAATCGCCAAGTGAGCATCGTATTGGGCGATGACAAATACGTGTCCGGCGGAGTCGTCAGCGTCGTACAGGCAACCACCGGCGACCTGGTGGTGGCGGGCGGACAAGTGCATGTACATGCGGCAGTGGGGAAAGAAATTCTTGCGGCGGGCGGCGATGTGAATCTGGACCAAGTGACCGTCGGCGATGACGTACGCGTGGCCGCAGCCACCATCAATATCTCGGGAACGATGAAAGGGGACGTAATGGTCGCGGGCGGAACCGTCACCATCTCGAAAAATACCGTCATCAACGGCGATCTCTCCATCTTCGGCGGCACAATCATGATGAGCGGAACCGTCAAAGGCACACTGCATATCAAGGGCGGCGAGGTCACCGTGGACGGCATCGTGGCCGGCCCTGCCGACGTGACGGCGAAGACGCTCACCATCAATGGCGCAACCGGACCCGACAGCAAATTCAGCGGCGATGATCTGCAATTCGGCGGCGCGGCGTCTCTCAAAGGCACGACGCATTACTGGACGCAGAGCGGACGACTCGCGGGAGTTCCCGCCGCGGCCGTCTTCGATCCGTCTTTGCGGCAAACGCATGTGTCTCCCTCTCGCCCCGCCGTGGCGGGCATCGCGGCCATCATCTTCGGCATCCTGAGCATTTTTTCGATCCTCTCGAGCGCCGTGCTCATCATTGTTCTTCTCTTGCTTGCTGAATCTTTCTTTGGAGCCGCAGCCGTGCGCGCACAGGAGCAGCCGTGGCTGAGTATCCTCTACGGCTTTCTCTACATGATCGCCGCCCCTGTCCTCGCCTTCCTGCTTCTACTGACGATCATCGGTATTCCATTGGCGCTCTTCGTCGGATTCCTCTACGCGTTCTCGCTTTTTTTCAGCACGGTGCTGACGGCCATGGTGCTTGCGAAAGTCACGCAGAATTACTTCAAGAAAAAATGGAACCGGTGGATGTATTTCTTCATCAGTTTGCTCTTCGCCGTCGGATTGAAGATTCTCTGGATCATCCCCTTTATTGGCTGGATACTGCATCTGGGTCTCGTGCTCCTCGCATTCGGCGCGCTTCTGCGGGCATTGCGCACGCCCAAAGCAAAACCGGTCGCCAAGTCCAAGCGCTGATTCTTTGCCTTCCTTCCTCCCTATGTACAGCGTCTATTTGCTCTTCGAGCTTTCACTCGGCCTGCTCGCCGGCTTCGCGGCTGCGACATTGCTGATGATCCAACGGAGCCGCCTCGATCGGCGTTGAAGCCGTCTTACATTACTGCCAACGACCCAGAGTCGGGATTACCTCACGCGATATTTTCTCCGCCTCCTGCGGTTCGAACCGCAATGACGCGACCATATAATCCACCGAGCGCGCGATCATGTCCCGGAGCGTCAGCTCCGGCTCGGTGAACCGACCTTGCTGGTAGCAGAAGCGGCAGTATTCCCGCGTTTCGCTGCCGTCGGCCGTCGACCCATTGGTGTG
>DAISLF010000155.1:0-2264 GCA_036820585.1 Candidatus Peribacteria bacterium
AAGGGATTGCCGTTCTTGGGCGACACGGCTACTCCTTCCCCATCCGCCGAGAAGACGGCCAATGACGTCGGCGTGAAGACTGCTTCGGTGCCGGCGGGAACCGTGAAGATAAGATCGGCGCTCGAGATGCGGCGGGTAACCGAACCGGTAAAGGTCTGCTGCGACGGGGTCGAGACCCACATTTGTCCCCTGCTGAGAGTGAGAGACACGGAGGAATTTTTCCCGCGTGCGCTTTCATTGAGCATCACATCGGTATGTTCATCGCTGCGCGCCCAGGAACCATCGAAAAAGAGCAGCGCCGCATGCGCGCCGGGGCCCGTCGAGTACGTGTCGCCGGGGAAGAGCATCATGCCGTTTTCGGCGGCCTGCGCATCGGCTTTCTGCAATGAAACCGTCACGATGCCATGCTGCTCGGTATAAAGGGCGGCCGGTGCACGCTCCATCGCATCACCGACGCCGAAGAGACGCAGGACCCAGGTGAATAGCCAGTAGATCAGCAGCAAAACCAGCGCCCATGCGATGAGGCGGCGCAGAAGCCGGGGCCAAGAGGGCTCGGGAGCCAACGCATAGGCACCTCGCCGATGACGATTGCGCAAATACATGGGGGAGATCTTGCAGGCCCATGCTAGTCCAAAATTCAAAATTGAACATGGAAAATTGAGGAAAAGATGAGGAAGAAAAACAGAATGGTGACTCCGTGACGCATGGACTGCGTTGACGAATGCGCAAAGCGCAGAAAGAAAGAAATCCAAAGAAACCGACGAAGCCGAGGAGCAAGAATTTCCTTGGGCTCTTTGGGCTCTTGCGTTTCTTCATTGCGTCACGCGCGCCAATTCAGCGGAGGTCGTGATGCGGCTCCGCAGCATATCTTCACCCCAGGCACGCATCGTTTTGAATCCTTCTTTGGCCGCCTGTTCTTCGATGGCCGCCGTCTGGCCTCCTTCCACGATGATTTGTTCGATGGCGGGCGAGAGCACGAGCAATTCCGAGAGGCACGTCTGGCCGCCGTAGCTTTGGTTGGCGGATGGATCGCAGGCGTCGTCGGTGCGGCATTCCGGACGCAGCGTGCGGACGAGACGTTGTCCCAGCACGGCACGCAATGCAGGCGCGAGCGTGTATGCGTTTACTCCCATGGAGAGGAGGCGCGGGATGGCGTCGATGGCGGAATTCGTATGGAGCGTCGAGAGCACCAAGTGCCCCGTGAGCGCCGCGTCGATGGCGGTTTGCGCCGTCTCGCGGTCGCGGATTTCCCCGACCAAAATGACATCGGGATCGTGGCGCAGGATGCTGCGCAACCCCTGCGCAAACGTGTAGCCATGCTCCGTATCGATTTCGCTCTGCACGATGCCGGGCAATTCGTATTCCACCGGATCCTCCAGCGTGATGATGTTGCGGCTCTTGCCGATCATCGTATGGAGAAGCGAGTAGAGAGTGGTCGTCTTCCCCGATCCGGTCGGACCTGTCACCAGCACCAAGCCGTTGGGCAACTGCGAGAGACGCAAAAGCGTATCGCGGATCGCAGCGGGAAAGCCCAGCGACTCGAGCGGCAGGATGCCGCGCCGGGGATCGAGCAAGCGCAGTGCCAGCGCTTCCCCGAAGCGAGAAGGCAACGTGGCCACGCGCACGTTGACGAAGCGTCTCGACTCCCCTTCTCCGTTCTCGATGGTGTACTGGCCATCTTGCGGCGTGTTCGTGAGATTCAGTTTCAGCTTCGCTTCGAATTTCACCCGGCGCAAAAAATCAGCGTAGCGCGCGGACGTAATCATTCCCAGCGCCTGGAGCACGCCGTGCAGCCGCCACTCCAGGCGTACCGCGTCTTTCTGCGGCGACACGTGGATGTCGGAGGCTCCTTGCGCGATGCAGAATTCCTGCAATTGTTTCAGGAGTTCTTCCCCTTCCATGGCGGTGAAATTCGGTTCGGCCATATCAAGGTATTCTACCAGAAAAAACGTCTCAGCGGTATGCATTTTTCCCTTCCTGTCCGACAAAGAAACCGAAGAATCCAAAGATCACAAAGAGTCCAAGGAAAATTGCGTGAAAGCCCGACGGGCATGTTATCCTTCGCTCCTCGGATTCCGTGGTTTCCTCGGAATCGTTGGTTCCCGTGTCATGGCCTATCATCTCCGCACGTCATCGGAAACGCAGAAGCGCCGCTCCTTCGAGCGGCGGCTGATCGTCATCAATGCCGTTTGGGTGTTCATCGTGCTCATCATCGTGGCACGCCTGCTCGATTTGCAGATGGTGCGCGGCTCGCAGTACAGCGC
>DAISLF010000156.1:0-2170 GCA_036820585.1 Candidatus Peribacteria bacterium
CGAGCGGCTTGCCCACGACATTGCTGCGTCCGACGATGACGGCGTGCTTGCCTTCAATCCCGATGTTGTAAAATTTCAGCATCTCGATGATGCCCGCGGGCGTGGCGGGCGGCAGATCTTCGAATGCCGGCGACAGAAACATTTTTCCCAGGTTATACGCGCCGAATCCGTCGATGTCTTTCCGGGGATCAATGGCGCGCGTGATCTGCGCGACGCATGCTTTCAAGTGCTTAGGGAGCGGCAATTGCACGATAAAGCCTGTCACGTCCGCGTCGGCATTCAATGCTTCAATGAGCGAGAATACTTCTTCTTGGGTGACGGTCTCGCCCAAATGTTTGTGCTCGTGACGCATACCCACGGCATCGCAGCTCTTGAGCTTCTGACGGATGTAGCTCTCGCTCGCCGGGTCATTGCCTATCTGTACGATTATGAGTTTGGGGTCCAACTTCTTCACTTCCGGCTTCAGCCGCTCCAGCATGGCGGCAGCCACTTCTTTGCCGGTGAGGAGCAAGGCGGACATGCCATGATGATACACAGAGATCGACGGAAGGGGGAGATGATGATCTTGCGAGGAGATCGAAGAGATCAAAGAAATCGAGGATGATCATCGTAGATCTCCTCGATCTCTTTGAAGTTCTTTGTGTTCCTTTTAGAAACTCACGCTGCCTTCTTGCTGCAGATTGCTGAGCGCGTTGCGCTACAGGTACTCCGCCGGCCGAGACGCTCATGAGCGAATCATTGATGCGCACGACGCGTTCGATGTCCTGGCCGCCGTTGTACCAGTAACTTCCCGCTTTCTGAAAGACGCTCGGATCGGTGTATTGCGTCACGGTGCCCTTCAACGTGAAGCCCGTATCCAAGGAGACAGTATAGACATAGGCTCCCTGGAAGACCGGGATGCCGTCCGCGCTTGCGTCGGCGCCTGCCAGTTTTTTGGTCACGAGAATCGGAAAGGCCAAGAGATTGCGGTCTTGCTCGAAAAAGAGAGCCTTCGGATCTTGCAGGATCGGGCTATCGGTACCGCGGTCGCCGATGACGGTCTTATACATCTCCACCGGCTTCGTCACATCCGAGACATCGAAGAGCGACATCTTGAAGCCTTGCACGGCGGTGTAGTACACGGCGCCGGGGGTGTGGACTTTGTCGGCGTCGATGGATGCGTCCACATCCTTGCCGAAGCCGATGAGGTGCGTCGCATCATAGGGCTGCAAGTGATTGCTGAAGCCGGGGATTTTCAGCTGGCCGAGGATTTTGGGGTTGCGCGCATCGGAGGTATCGATCACGAAGAGGGGATCGATCGAGTTGAACGTGACGAGATACGCGCGGTCGCCCATGAAGCGCGCCGCATAGATCGTCTCGCCCGGCGCTATTTTTTCGATCGCTCCCACTTGGGCCAGATCGAGATTCAGAATGTAGAGGTTATTCGTCGGCACCGATTCCATGCTCGATATATCGCTGCCGGTGGTGGCGACGCGGAAAGTCGTGCCATTTTCATCCATGGAATACTGGTTCAGCACATGGCCCGGCACGGAGCCCTGTGCCTTGAAGGTGACGCCGTTGTCATCGAAGGCGAAGCGGTAGAGGTGCGTCTTCTCATTCGATTCCGGCTTGCTCACGTTCCACACGTACTTCCATTCCGTGGTGCCGACGTAGAGGTTATCGAGCGATGCGTAGACGTTATCGCCATTGCCGAGGACGGCCGTGGTCTTCACGTCGGCGGCTATGTCATCCGTGCGAATCGCCGCGACCATGAGGTACTGCGGCGATGGAACGCGCGGCAGGATAGCCACGCGGTTGCACGGGGCGACAGCCTTCGTTTTGCCCGAGAGGGAATCCTGATACTGCGGGACGACGCTCGTGTCGGACGAGAGGGGAATGGGCCCGGTCCAGGTCATGGGTTGCCGCAGCACGAGGTACGTTTTGCTGCCGATGCGCCGCGAAGAAATCTCGCTGCCATCGAACGCGAGAGTACGTAAAAGCTTCGGATTGCTGCCATCGGACACGTCGAAGATTTTGACGGCGGTGCGCTGCGCGTAGTTTCCCGGGAAATAATCACCGGGCACGATCCCGCCGCGGATTTTCGTCATCGGCATCGGGGAGCGGGAGGAAGGCGCAGTCATCTGCGGTCCGATGAGGATCAGCTTGCCGTTCTCGATATAGAGCTCGGTGG
>DAISLF010000157.1:0-2164 GCA_036820585.1 Candidatus Peribacteria bacterium
GCTTTATGACGTCGTGAGTGTAGCGAGCATGCTTCGAGCGGGGCAAATAATTTTTTGAAATGCGGTTTCGTCGTATTTTCCTTGTAGTATGAAGGTGGAAATATTCGGATTCTTTGTATGCGCATCGCCAGCCTTTCTCCTGCGGCCACGGAAATTCTCTTCGCATTGGGATGCGGCGATCAGATCGTCTGCACCGATCAATTCAGCGATTTCCCCCAGGCCGCCAAGCGTATCGCGCATGTGCGCGATCACCAGGCGATTCAGCCCGGGGATCTGCGGCGCTTTGCACCCGAGCTGGTTCTCACGGGAACCGTCATCCAGCAGACTCTCTGTGAAACGTTGTGCGCCGATCATTTTGCCGTCATCCATCAAGATCCGCGGTCGCTTCTTGCAATCGAGGAAAGTATCCGGCAGATGGGAACCATCTGCGACCGGGAGCGCGGGGCGGAGGCGCTCATTCTTTCCATGCGCCAAGGGTTCAATACCGTGAAAAAAATGTCATCACATTTTTCCAGACGACCGAAGGTCTACGTGGAGGAATGGCATCTGCCGCCCATGGCCAGCGGCAACTGGGTACCCGACGTCATCCGGCTGGCGGGCGGCGAGCCGTTTCCCGTTCCCGCGGGTGCCCTCAGCAGGAAAGTGACGCTCCGAGAAGTGCGCGCCTTCGATCCGGACGTGATCGTCATCAGCTGGTGCGGGGCGGGATTGCTTGCGGACAAAAAGATTCTCCTCGAGCGTGAAGGCTGGGATACGCTGCGCGCGGTGCGGGAAGGCTCTGTGCGCGTGATCGATGATTCACTGCTGAACCGCCCCGGTCCGCGCCTGGTGGAAGGAGCGCAGCATGTGTACGGATGGCTCTTTGAGAGAATGCACTGAAAGATGATCCAAGAGATCGAGAGCGTTTCAAAGACGACCGAAGGAAAGACATTCTTCCATCTTTTGGATCTCTCCGGCGTTTTCCATCTCCTTTTCCTCCGCACTGTTTTCTTCTCAACAGTATTGACGCATCATCTTGGCCGCGTATGTTTACACGCGATGAGCTCATCCAAGGAATTTACGTTACAGCTGCTGGCAACGGCGGATATACGGATCAATGGCGGCCGACCGTGGGATCTGCAGGTGCATGATGAACGCATGTACGATCGCATCGTCGCTCAGGGGTCGCTGGGACTCGGCGAGTCCTATATGGACGGCTGGTGGGATTGTGAGGATCTCGTGGAAATGGTGTTCCGGCTCTTCCGCTGCGACATCGTATCGTACGTTCCGCATTCATTGCGCACGGTGCAATTGGCGCTGTCCGCTCGGCTCTTCAACCGTCAGACGAAAAAACGATCTACGAAAGTCGCGAAGCAGCATTACGACTTGGGCAATGATTTCTACGGCGCCATGCTGGATCCCTACCGGCAGTACTCCTGCGCCTATTTCAAAGACACGGATGATCTGGCCACGGCCCAAGAGAAAAAAATGGATCTGATTTGCCGTAAATTGCAGTTGAAGCCAGGGGAGTCGCTCCTGGATATCGGTTGCGGCTGGGGCGGCCTGGCGAAATTCGCCGCCGAGCGTTATGGCTGCCATGTCACGGGCATCAGCATCTCGGACCGGCAGGTGGAGTTCGCGCGTGAGTTTACGCGGGGATTGCCGATCGAGATCCTCAAGCAGGATTACCGCGATCTCACGGGCACGTATGACAAGGTGGTGAGCGTGGGCATGGTGGAGCATGTGGGCTCCAAGAATTACCGCACGCTCATGCGAACCGTGCGGCGTTGTCTCAAGGACGAAGGATTATTTCTGCTCCACAGCATCGGTACCGCCGCGTCCAACACGCATATTGATCCTTGGATCGATCGTTATATTTTCCCCAACAGCCAGCTGCCGTCGGCGGCGCAGCTTGCCGGCGCCGCAGACGGGCTCTTCGTCCTGGAAGACTGGCACAACTTCGGCATCTCCTACATGCATACGCTCATCGCGTGGTATCAAAACTTCGAGCGGCACTGGCCGCGTTTTGCCGAGCAGTACGGCGAACGGTTCCGGCGCATGTGGACGTTTTATCTCCTCATCTGCGCGGCCGGATTCAAAGCGCGCGGCAACCAGCTGTGGCAAATGGTGTGGAGCCCGCGCGGCATGCTGGAGGGGTATGAATCGGTGCGATGAGGCGCCACCC
>DAISLF010000158.1:0-312 GCA_036820585.1 Candidatus Peribacteria bacterium
GCGCCGGGGGCTCGGGAAAATTTCTCTCGACCGCGCGCAGGTGGAGGCCGAGCTGCGCGCGCACCCGGAAGTGATCGCCGAGGCGATCCAGACCGTGCTTCGTAAGCACGGCATCGCGGGGGCGTACGAGAAGCTCAAAGAGCTCACGCGCGGCCGCAAGGTATCGGCTCTCGATTTCGCCGCGTATATCAATAGTCTTTCCATACCCCGTCCGGAGAAGGAATATCTGAAGAAACAGCTGGATCTCTGAATTCTGGCTGAGGGATGACGAAAAACTCGAGTCTGTCCGTTTTGGTTCCCGCATCTTTCCGT
>DAISLF010000158.1:322-2153 GCA_036820585.1 Candidatus Peribacteria bacterium
CTCTTGGCTTCATCCTTGCTACACTTTGAGCCCTCATTGCTCTTTTACGTTTTTGCGATGTGACGGCCGTGGCTCTGCCTCTGGCACGTTACCCGTGACGGCGTGCCGTGGTGGCGAAATGGCAGACGCGCCAGCTTGAGGGGCTGGTATCCGCAAGGATGTGGAGGTTCAAGTCCTCTCCACGGCACCATTCGAATCGGCCCTTCTGTGGGCCTCGCTCATGGTCCTCGGGCTCCGACGCTTGGGCCATTTCTTCGCCGAAGAGAATGGCCCTGAGCGAAGCGCCGCAGCGCGGAGTCGAAAGGCCCTTCAGCGACTAACAGATAAGATTCTATCATCCTCCACTCGCTTCATCCTTTGAGGAGAGCTTCGCATGGCCAGCCATGCTTTTGTGGCAGTAGAAAATACTGTTTTTACATTCGTATCTTTGTTACAAATTATTCTTTCTCTTATCGCATCTCCCGCCAGGCCGGCAAAAAGAAAAGGAAAAGAATCAACGTGACGAGCGCTCCGCAGAGGCCGCTCAGGAAAATTGCTTGAGTCAGCGAAAAAATATCCGCCCAGTAGCCGAGCAGCGGCGCGGCGAGTGCGAAGAGAAGCTGTGCGAGGAATGATTGCACCGAAAGGACGGTGGCTCTCGCCGCCTTGAGCGGCATTTGGTTTAAGATGTCGCTCACGATCGGATCCTGCACGCCCGCCGCGAAGCGCGTCACAAAAAAGAAGGGCAGCAGCCAGAGCGAGAGCGTCGTGCCCGTCAGGATATAACTGATACAGATCGTGACGGCGACGGCCGGCAGGATCCAGCGGTCCTGCCAGCGCTTGGAGAGCGGAAGCGCGATGCGCGAGCCCTGGGCGCTCGCGAGCATCAGGAGCGCGCTGCTGATGCCGAAGAATGAAAAGGGAATATGCAGTTGTTCTTGATATGGCTGGATGAACCAGCCGAGGCAACGTGTGAGCGCGACGAGCACGCTCGAGAGCAGCAGGACGCTGCGGATTCGCGCATCACGCAGGCAGGCCCGAAAGACCTGCCACACGCTCTCGCGTTCGTCGCCGAGCGTGGCATGGCGCTTGGGTTCTGTGAGCGTCAGCGATAAGAAGAACACGGCGATGATGGCGGCGAGCGTCGTCCACGCCGTGGCGCGCAAGCTCCATTGCGCGATGAGGCCGCCCGCGATGCTGCCCGCCGCGCTCACCATCATGCCCACGAAGCGCTGATTGCTGGCGATGCGACGGTAGTCGTCCGTCTTGCCGAGCTCGATGAGCGTTTCGTACGTGTACGCATCAAACGTGCCGGAGTAGAGCGCGGTGCGCAGTCCCAGGACCATCTCCGCTCCTACGAATGCGCCAAAGCCCGTGCCGACGCAGTAGAGTCCGGTCCCCACGATGCCGAGAGCCGCGCCCAGCACGACGGTATTTTTGAGTCCCCACTTGTCCGCGAGATAGCCCGTGGGAATATTGCATGCCATCGAGGTGAGCGCGTATGCCGATTGCAGCAAGAACGCGTTGCCAAGCGTGAGGCCCCAGTGCTGCCAGAAGGGGACGATGACGCCGATCATGAAAAGATAGTCACCCACCATGCGCAGGCAGTAGATTTTCCAGATGTTGGAACGCATGCCTCTCTGGTGCCCATCCGAATCCATGGCGCCATTCTATCGTCGTGAGCGCGAAGCGATAGCCTTCGTCATGACGGATAGTCGCAGAAATTCGGCGTGCTGCTTCTCTCTCTGCCCAAAAAGATTTATGCTGCAAGGCATGGCACGCCGTATTGCGACTCCCAAAAAGAAGCCGGGCACGCAGAAGCAGGCAAACAAGGTGACGACCATCGTCACCA
>DAISLF010000159.1:0-760 GCA_036820585.1 Candidatus Peribacteria bacterium
CCCTGATGCTGGTCGGCGTCGCCCTGGCCGCCCGCGACGCGTGGCGGCGCGATCCGGTCCTGGCCGCCGGTGCCTGCGCGGCGCTCACGGTTCCGCCAAGCGTCATCACGGCGAGCTCGAGAGCATTGAGCGCAATGCGCGCATCGCCATTGGAAATCTGCGCGATGTGACGCAACGCATCCTCATGCACTTCTATTGTTCCGCCAAAGCCGGCAGTATCCGTTAAAGCGCGGCGCAGGACTTGCAGCAAATCGTCTACCTCGAGCGGGTGAAGCAGGTATACCTGCGAACGCGAGACCAATGCCTGGTTCACATCGAAATACGGATTTTGGGTCGTCGCGCCGATAAGGGTGACCGCACCGCTCTCTACGAATGGCAGCAACGCATCTTGCTGCGCGGTATTGAAACGATGGATTTCATCGACAAAAAGGACAGTCCGCTGCCCGAGTGCCAGCATGCGCTGCGCTTCTTCGCAGACGGCTTTCAATTCTTTCACGCCGCTTGTAACGGCATTCAGCTTCACAAAAGAAGCACTCGTCGCTTCGGCAATGATTTTTGCGAGCGTTGTTTTGCCGGTCCCCGGCGGCCCCGCGAGAATGATGGAACCGAGCGCATCTTGCTCGATCGCTCTGCGCAGCGGCTTCGCTTCCCCTACCAGGTGCTGCTGCCCCACGAAATCCTCCAGTCGTTGCGGTCGCAGGTTGACGAGGTCTCCAGCGAGGAATCGGACCTGCTCGGCAAGATCGACGAGGCGCAAGCC
>DAISLF010000159.1:770-2128 GCA_036820585.1 Candidatus Peribacteria bacterium
CTTCTTCGCCTTGGCGCACTGTATTTTCCAAACTCTCCGGCGAATGACCAGCCGTCAGAAATATACGTAGCGTATCCAGCTTATCGCCCGGAGCCTGGCTGATGATTTCCAGAGGAATGCCCAGCGCGGCAGCTGCAATCGCCCCGTGAAACCGTTCGGTATAGACCGAGCTTGCGGACGCCAATGCCTCTACCGCATCTTTGGTCGTACGTATCGGCATCACGGCCGCTCCCGGAAGCAAAGCTGCCAACCGATCGCATACCTGCTGCTCCATAGAATCATCGGGCTGGAAGGAGAGGATTGCTATCGAAGAGAATTTGTTTTTTTTCAATACTTCCTGCACAGATTTCAGCAACATTGCCGAAGAATTCAATCGTGGTATGACGACGAATACATTTTTTATTTTTCCCTCTTTTTTTGCTTGGTAAAAAGAGGAAAAAACAGGATCAAATGTTTGAATTACTTTGGTATGCAGATTCCAACTTTCTACTCGTATCCTGCTTGCCTCATCGCGAACGGAAAGAAAAGCTGCTCTGCGAAAAACCATACGGGTAATCCATGCGCCCAGAGAAGTATGAAATGGTCCCGCTCCTTGGAAGGCAAAGAAGAGCGGCTTCTGGAAAATCATTCCCGCCGTGGCATGTATGCCCCATAGAACGCAGGCCCACACCGATTCCGTATCGGTAAAAAGCGAGCCTCCGCCAAAAACGATACCGTCTGACCGGCGCAAGATCTGGAGTGTTTTCCACCAAGGCGTCATGCACAAAGACCGGATACCGCTCGGCAGACGGTAGAATTCTTGAGCAGTGGAAGGATGCGCGGATACCACTCTCCATTGGATATCCGGGAAGCGGCTCAGAAAATAATCTTTCATGGCTTCATCGCCGAAATTTCCCACGCCGTAATTCCCAATCAGCAAAAGCCGCATGGCAGGAGTATACGCGGACATAGGATATTACGCTGCGGGCGCTTCTGCTTTCTGTTCGATAGCGGGCGTCTCTGGGGCTGCAGCAACGGTCTCTTCAACTGGCGCAGGAGGAGCCTGGACGGCGATCGCGAATTCATCGGCACTCGTGAAGCGCTCGCTCATGCGGGCAGACTTGCCTCGGCGGCCGCGCAGGAAATTCAGCTTGGCTCTGCGAACTTTCGCCACTTTCTTCACTTCGATCTTTTCGATGGCTGGAGAATGCAGAGGGAATACGCGCTCGACGCCAATGCCCGAAGCGATACGGCGTACCGTAAAATTCGCATCCGTCAGCGTATGTCCGCGGTGAATGCCGATCACGAGACCTTCGAAAATCTGGATGCGCTCCTTCTCCCCTTCCCGGATGCGCTCATGCACGCGCACGGTATAGCCC
>DAISLF010000160.1:0-2105 GCA_036820585.1 Candidatus Peribacteria bacterium
ATCCAGCACGTCCGGCAATTCATGGAAGAGGCGCACGGTTTCCAGTATCAAGTCGTCGAAATCGAGTGCGTTGGCTTGCCGTAATGCTCCCTGATAACGCTCATACGCGCGGATGACCTGCTGCATCCGGGCGGTCGTCGCCTGCACCATGGATTCCTTGGGGCTGAGCGCTTCGGACTTAAACCGGCCGACGTAGCCCAGCGCCGCTCTCGCTTTGAGCTCTTTCTCGTCGATCTGCATTTCTTTGAGCACGTGCTTCATCAGCTTTTCTTGGTCGTCGCTGTCGTAGATCACGAAGCTCCTGTCGCGGCCCAGCTTCTCGATGTCGCGGCGTAAAATCCGCACGCAGACCGAGTGAAACGTTCCCATGATCGGCAGGGGCCCGGCATCGCCGCTCGCGCCTCCGGAAGGGAATGCATCTCCTTCGATGATATGTAAAAGATTCTTGATACGTTCTTTCATTTCCGCCGCCGCTTTATTGGTGAACGTGACGGCCAAAATCTGCCAGGGCGGGATGCCCTGACGCATCATATTGGCGATGCGGTGGGTGAGCGCACGTGTTTTGCCGCTGCCGGCTCCCGCCAAAATGAGCGCGGGCCCGTTGATATTGTCCACGGCCAGCCGCTGCTGCTCGTTGAGATTGGCGAAAATGGGATCGGTCGTCGTGGTCACAAGAAGAATGATAGCGGATGAAGCTGAGGGCACCGCAGAATTTTTTCTGTTTTTCCTCAGCTGAAGAGGGAGTCGGCGATGAAGGATTCCGCGGCCTTCAGCTCGTGCTTCTTCACCGATGCTGCGGGCAATACGAGAGCCTGCACTTCGTCCACCTGGCTCGTGAGTTTGGTCACGAGTTTCTTGAGGTCGGATGCAGAAAGCGATGCCTTGGCGTTCATCGGCTGTTTTTTGACGGCTACTTCTTCGGCTAGGGCAGGATCGATGCGCTGGGCCCTGCCGAGAATATCGGTGCCCATCTTTGTGAGGATGATGTCGGCGGCGTTGCGCAGGTTGATGTGGAAATCGAGCTCGGCCACCAGCTGGACGATATTCTCGCGCTGCTGCGGATCCAGTCCTTCGGCGAACTCGTACAGGGTGATGCGCTTGAGCGAGGCGAGAAGTGCAGGCAACGCTTCCACGCAGACGATGTAGATGGAGTAACCGTCCACCAGGTGATAGTGCTCCTTGAGCTCCGCCAGCGCCGACGTGGGTACTACAAGGAAGATGGATTTGTAGATGAGCTCGTTGTCCTTCACTTTGTCGATCGTCTTCTTCACCTGGTCACTCACATAGGTACGCAGGCTTTTCGCCTTCGATACCTTCGCATCGAAGATGATGTACTGTCCTAGGAATTCGATCATGAAGTCGGGCTTCAGGCTGCCGTCGAAGCCGTCGGGGAGATTCGTATTGTTGTAGGCGGTAAAAGAAAATGACGGCTGCTTGCAGAGATCCGTGAGCGACGCGACAACGGTATTTTCATGATCGGCCCACAGGCGGTCGCGCTCTTCTTCCAGAAGTATTTTCTGCTCCTCCTCCGCGCGGATCACGCGCGCGCGTTCCTGTTCCAGGCTCACCTTTGCCGCTTCCAGCCGGGCGAGACGTTCTTCGAACTCCTTCTCTTTGCGCTCTTCGGCCGCTTCATGCTTCGTCGCCAGCTTCTTGAGGCCGTCATATTCCTTCAGGAGCGACTCGTGCTTCGCTTCCAGCTTCGTCATCGCATCATAAATATTCTTCATCTTGCCTTTGCGTTCGTTGCTTTCTTTCCGTTCCGTTTCCAGCGCCGCCTTGAGCTCGCCCACTTCTTCGGATTTTCTTTCCAGGTTCGCTTTGATGATCGCATAATCTTGCATCAGCTGGTCACGCTCGCCCCGGAGCTTATCTTTCTCCGAGTGATCCGCCTGCAGGTCCGCCGGCTGCTGCATCATTTTCCACGCCACAAATCCGCTCACTGCCAGGATCGCCGCGAGAAAAAGATAGACGAGTGCCATGTGTCTGCATGGTAGCAATGAAAGGAGGGGAGAAGTCACGTCTTTTTGGTTGAATCCCCGGCGAAAGCTGGTGTATTCCTGTACACCATACATGCGCTACAGCGCAGAAGGATGACATTTTTT
>DAISLF010000161.1:0-2039 GCA_036820585.1 Candidatus Peribacteria bacterium
TCTCCTTTGTCGATCTGCAAGATACCTTCAATACCGGCACCCAGACGATCAGTGTGCTGGGCAAAGACAGCGGGAACAATGCCCACATCCAGATCGTGAGTGCCTCCTGTGATCCGAGCAGTGGCAGCCAAGCGGTCACCACCACGACTGCAGGGGGAGGAGGAGGTGGAGGTGGTCGCGCCTTCCTGGCAACGGGAGCAAGCAAGAGCAGCGTGGCAAGCTCCTCCTCCAGCAGTGAGCAAGCATCTTCTGCTTCCTCTGCTGGTTCCACTCTCTTCTCCGATGTGCCCAAAGACGCTTGGTTTTCTTCCTTCGTGTCTGCTCTCATGAAGGCGGGGATTGTGGCAGGGTACAAGGATGTGCATGGAAATCTTACCGGACAATTCAAGCCGGGGAACAATGTGACGCAGGCCGAGATCCTCAAGATGGCACTGCTCGCTGCGGGCAAGAGCACGATGGCAGGTATGCCCAGGAATCGCTCGGCCCGAGGAGATTGGTCAGCATCCTACGTCAAAGCAGCCGAAGACCTGCATCTCTCGGTCTACGATCCTTCCCTTGATATCCGTCTGCCTGCCACGAGAGGACAAGTGATTCAGACGGTCCTCGAAGCATTCGGGATACCGATCGCGAGAGGAGACAATCCCTTTCACGATCTTCCTTCCTCCTCTCCCTTCGCAGCTGCTATCGAGACGGCAGCAACGCTTCGGATCATCCAAGGAGACACGGACGCCCAGGGTACGGCCAAAGGCACCGTGCGACCCTCTGACCCCATCAACCGGGCGGAGGTGAGTAAGGTGATCGTGCTTGCGATGCGGATGCTGGGGAAGTAGGAGGCGCTTTGGGATCGGTTCTCGTTCTTCTGGTTTTCGAAGCGTGCCATGAGGCAGACCAAGGAAGAGAAACATTTTCTACTGAGCGCTTGCCGCTCAGGCAGATGCGAAATAGAGAAGAGGAACGACTCAGTTCTGCAACGCAGACGTATGCGCTTTCCTTCATCTCCATATCTGCTATTTTTCTTGCGTCGAACGGACGAAAAATTTTATCTTCTTTACCGCCTGACGTATGGAAAAGAAATTCGATCATCTCTCGCCGAATCTGCGCAAATATATCGTGCCCGAGCCGGGCGGCAAGGCATCCGGCACGGTATCATCCTTCGTGCAGAAAAGCGATACGCCCGTCTCGGCATTTGCGCAGCGCACGCTGAAGCATTGCAACGGCGGCTCCACGCTGCAAGCGGCGCTGTGGCTGAAGGACCATATTGAGAACGGCGGAAAACTGGTGGTGACGATCTCGGGCGCGCTCAGCTCATTCCAAGTCGGCGTAATGCTCGCGGAGCTCATCCGGCAAGATAAAGTGCATCTCATTTCCGCCACGGCCGCCAATCATGAGGAATCGTACTATCGCTACGTGGCGCATTCGCACTACGCGTATATCCCGCGCTATACCGAGCTCACACCCGAGCAGGAGGCAGAGCTGCGCGATGCGGGGCTGCGCCGCATCACCGATACATTCCTTCCCGAAGACGAGAGCGTGCGCATCATGGAGCCCCACCTGCTGAGGATGTGGCAGGACGCGCAGAAGAACGGCGAGCGCTCTTTCCCACATGAATACTTCCGCCGGCTCTTCGCCGAAGGCCTCATCCAGCCCGACCCGATGGCCAATGAGGATGATTGCTGGGCATACGCCGCGTACCGGAAAAATATTCCCATCGTGATCCCCGGCTTCGAGGATTCGACCATGGGCAATATCTTCACGAGCTACACGTATGACGGAAAATATCGCAAGGACAAGAGCGTCGTGCTCGATCAAAACATCATGAAGACCGGCATGGAATACTTCACCTCTCTCTACGACTGGTACATGGAAACGGCGGAGAAGGCCCCCATCGCCTTCCTGCAGCTGGGCGGCGGCATCGCGGCGGACTTTCCCATCTGCGTCGTCCCGTCGCTGAAGCACGATCTGCAGCTGCACGACACGGTGCGCGACTGGGCGGGTTTCGTGGAGATCGGCTCATCGCCCATGTCCTACGGCTCGTACTC
>DAISLF010000162.1:0-1981 GCA_036820585.1 Candidatus Peribacteria bacterium
CAATTTCTCCATCGAAGGTTCTCCAGTCTTCACGTAACGGACGATTTCGCGGTAGCCGTGGCTCTTCATGGCGGGATCTGTGCCTCGGTAGCCGCGCCGCAGCAGTTCGCGCACTTCCTCCACCCAGCCGCGCTCGAAGAGCTGGATGGTTCGCTCATTGATTCGCTGCATCAGAGCAGCGCGGGGAGGTTCGATACCGAGGATGAAAACATCATAGGGCGGAGGCGTTTGCTCTTTTGCAGACGACGGTTTGGCTCCTGTCGTTTCGAAAATTTCCATTGCGCGGATCACATAGGGCTTATTGGCCCGGTCAAAGACATTCGCCGTGTCCGGATCGATGGTGAGCAGTGTGCCGTAGAGTGTTTGACCTTCATCTTTGTCATACGCGTCTTCCAGGCTTTTGCGCAAAGCCGGATCCGCGGGCGCTACGAATGCCAGGCCATCGATGACGGCGCTGATATAGAGCATCGAGCCCCCCACAAGCATCGGTATTTTTTGACGCGCAAGAATGCCGTCGATCGCACGCATCGCATGCTCTTTATACCAAGCCGCTGTCACTTCTTCTTTCGGATCAAGGATATCGAGCAAATGATGGGGAATGCCGCGCATTTCCTGCTTCGTGATTTTCGCCGTGCCGATGGTCAAGTATTTGTAGAGCTGGCGTGAATCGGCGTTGATGATCTCTACGGAGGACTCAGAGGGCGCAAAAGAATTCTCTTCGGTCTTTTCCACTATCTGCTCCGCCAACTCGATAGAGCACGCTGTTTTCCCACTCGCGGTCGGGCCGACCATGACGAGCAGCGGCTTTGGATGCGACCGGACGAACTGCTCTGTCTCGGTCAATAGGCCGGTATTCGAGGAGAAATAAGTCATGAATTCTTGTCTTTTACGGTGACCAAAACATATTCCGGGTCCACTGAATACTGCCGGAAATATGCCAGAGACGCTATCATAGTCCTACAAACGCATTTCGATTTCCTTTCGTCTTTTTCCCATCGTTTATCATGCATCCCCTGATCCAATCTGTTTCCAGACAAATTTCCAACGGCGCGCCCATCCAGAATTTCATCGTGCCGACCGTCATCGAGAAGACGCAGTTCGGCGAGCGCGTCTACGACATCTACTCTCGTTTGCTCGAGGAGCGCATCGTGTTCCTGGGCACGGCCATCAATGATGACGTCGCCAATACGGTGATCGCACAGTTGCTCTTCTTGGAAAAAGAGGATGCCAAGAAAGACATCATTCTCTACGTGAATTCCCCGGGCGGTCAGGTGACGTCCACGCTCGCGATGTACGACACCATGCAGTACGTGCAGCCCGATATTTCCACGGTGTGTCTGGGCATGGCTGCCAGCGGCGGCGCCATCATCCTAATGGGCGGAGCCAAAGGAAAGCGCTTCGCGCTCACGCACAGCGAAATCATGATCCACCAGCCGCTTGGAGGTACCGAGGGCCAGGCAACGGATATCGCCATCCACGCGGAGCACATCATCAATACGAAGAATTTGCTCAATGAACTCATCGCCCAGCACACGGGCAAAAAGCTGGATCAGGTGAAGCTCGATACGGAGCGCGACAAGTTCCTGAGCGCCAAAGAAGCGTTGACGTACGGCCTCATCGACAAAATCGTCGCCTCGCCGAAAGCCGCCAAGTAACGCATGACTCTTGGAGGGATACCGGTATGCTGCCAAATCCAGTACGCTGGGTTCCCTCATGTTCGATTCGCTCCGGCAGACAACCATCGGCAGGCGAGGCCGTTTGCAGACGGCGCATGGCGCCATCGAAACGCCGTTCTTCATGCCGGTGGGCACCGCGGGCGCCATGAAGGGGCTGACGCACGCAGATATCCTGTCGCTCGGCGCGCAAATACTTCTTTGCAACACGTATCATCTGCATCTGCAGCCCGGCGAAGACATCTTGGAGGAGGCGGGAGGACTGCATTCGTTCATCGGATGGGACAAGCCTCTGTTGACGGATTCCG
>DAISLF010000163.1:0-1967 GCA_036820585.1 Candidatus Peribacteria bacterium
TTTCGCATGTATCTCATGTTCATGGGCCCGTTCACCGACGGCGGCGACTGGAGCGAGACGGGCATCAAAGGTATCGATCGCTTCGTGCAGCGCGTGTGGCGGACGTTTTCAATACTTGAGCCTGCCCACCGTCGCTCGAAGAGCGAAGGAGGGAATACAAAATCAGAACAGACTTCGAAGCTTCTCTCCGCCATGCATCTCACGATCAAGCGCATGACCGAGAGCATCGACCGCTTCCAGTTCAACACCGCCATCAGCGCGCTGATGGAATTCCTCAATCAAGCGGAAGGTTCGCCCGAGCTCACGGCCGACATCGCGAAAATGTTCGTCATTCTTCTCGCTCCGCTCGCGCCGCATTTGGCGGAAGAACTGTGGTCGACGCTGGGCGGCAAAGACTTCGTCATCAACCAACAGTGGCCGACGTATGAGCCCAAGTTTCTGGTATCCGACACCATGACGATCGTGGTGCAGGTGAACGGCAAGCTGCGCGCCAGCATGGAATTGCCGGCGGACATGCCCGAGAAAGAAATCGTGCGCCTCGCCAAAGCGCATGAGAATGTCGCCAAATTCCTGGAGGGAAACAAGCCGAAGAAAGAAATTTATGTGAAAGGGAAGCTGGTGAGTCTTGTGATATAATCAAGATATTATCATTCTTCGTATATCTATGTTCGTACGAGAAAGGCCAACGCGAGAAAAATCGGATGAGACAGCAAATGCCGCACTTCTTTCGGCAATGCCTGACATCCGCTCTGATCAATTGCATGGTCATGCGCATCTTATAGAAGACTTGGGAGCGAACTCATTAGATATGCTTACTATCCGATTTGCATTGGAAAGAGAGTTGTCTGCTTTGTTGCTGACACGCGTCGTAACCGATGAGGCTGTATTTTGCCGTCTCCAAGAAAAATCCGAGTTGCACGAGGTCAATTCTTTCACAGTTGGCCGATTACATGAAGTCGTGTGGGCCCATCTGCAAAAGCTTTTGAGCACGGGAAAGATACAGTCGATGCAGGAAGATTGAGGATAGATGTAAGAAATCAGCTACTCTAGGCGACGATGATCAAAGGTCCCCACCCCTTCGACCGCTACGCGCCGTTTACCGATGTGGCTTTGTTGAAAGAATTCAGCAGCAAGCCGCTGCGCAAAAGCATGCGCGTGAATACCCTGAAGTCCTCTGTGGAGGATTTCCAGCGCTGGGCGATGGAGAAAAAGTGGAAACTGCAGCCGGTGCCATGGTGCAGTGAGGCATTCTTCGTGGACCGCGATGACCGCAGCGAAGCGCTCGGCAAAGATCTGCTGCATCTCTTCGGTCACGCGTACATGCAGGAGGCGGCGAGTATGCTCCCCGTTGAGCTGCTTGTGTCCAAACCTGGCGATACGGTATTGGATATGAGCGCCGCGCCCGGCAGCAAGACGACGCAGATCGCGGCCAAGCTGCAGGGAAGGGGAGTGATCATCGCCAATGATGTGCAGGAGAAGAGACTCTGGACGCTCAAGAGTTCCATCCATCGCGCGGGCGCCATCAACGTGATCGTGACGCGCAAGGTGGGCCAGTGGTTCGGGAAACACATGACCGAGCGCTTCGATTGCGTGCTCTGCGACGCGCCGTGCACCGCGCAAGGGACGGCGCGCAAGGATTCCGATGCGCTTGAGTATTGTTCCATTGAAAATATCGGAAAAATGGCCAAGCTGCAGCGAGAACTTCTGGAATCCGCGATCCATGCGGCCAAAGTCGGCGGACGCGTCGTCTATTCCACGTGTACGCTCACGCCGGAGGAAAATGAGGAAACGATATTCTCGATGCTGCAGAAGTTTCCGAATCAGCTGGAAGTGGTGGATCCGCGAGCGCAGGACTTCGGTGCTCAAGCTTCGGACTTCGGGAAAGCAATTGAAGATTCATTCAGAGTGCAGGAAACACTCCGAGGTCCGGGTTGCGAGGTCCGGGTTCCGCTCATCCGTCTCTGGCC
>DAISLF010000164.1:0-1962 GCA_036820585.1 Candidatus Peribacteria bacterium
GATCTTCACGTTGCATCTGAAGGACAATATCTACTGGCAGGATTCCACCAAGGCAGAGCCGCACCCGGTGACGGCCGATGACGTGCTCTTCACCTTCCAAACCATCCAAAATCCGGACTTCCCCAATCTCTTGCTGCAGCAGAATTTCCGCGGGGTAAAGATCGAGAAAACCGACGACCGCACCGTCCGCTTCACGCTCGATACGTCCTATGGTTTCTTTCCGAGCAATCTCACGCTCGGTTTGCTGCCCAGGAAATCCTTCGAAGGATTCCCCGTGGCCAAATACGACCAGCAGCTGGACTTCGCCTTCAATCCCGTGGGCGCCGGGCCCTATAAGATCAAGAGCATCGTACAAACGGAGCTCTCGTCCGAGGTGACACTCGAGCGTTTCCGGCGCTCGATCCCGCCCGCGTATCACTTGGACCGCATCGTCTTTCGTCTCTTCCCGGATTACTCCACGCTGCTCTCGGACTTGCCGAATTTACACGGTGTGCGCCTGGTGCCGCGCAACGATGCCGGCAACCCGATGGTTCCCAAGCGCTATGTAGCGAGTAATTATTACCTGCCACAGTATGTCGCACTTTTTTTCAATATGGACCGCGCCGCTCTCAAAGATCAGAAGCTGCGCCTGGGTCTGGAGCTGGGGACCGACAAGAAAGCGATTGCCGATGCACTTCATGAATCGGTCTTGGTGGATACTCCTCTCTTGGAATTGGAAGTGAGCGATTGGCATTACCGGTTTGACGCCAACGCCGCGCAAGGGGCGCTGCTCGCGTCCAAGTGGAATATTCCCGAGCGCCTGCGTTTGCAGAAAGTATTGGAAGAAAACGGAGCCAATAAGCAGGGGCCGTTGCAGCTGCCGGTGGTCGCGCTCGTGCAGCCGCTGCAGGGCGTCACGTTCTCCGGCTCGTATCAAATGATTCCGCGCGGATCGCTCCTCAATGGGATGCCGCTCCAGGATATCCCGACCGCCTCGGGCTCCTGGGCCGTGCATCTGCCGCTCCTCAAAGGTTCGGGCGCGCTGAAGCTCGGCGACAATATGGTGACGCTCACGTCCCCCAAAGACGGTCATGTCATCGATTCATTCTATACGTTCGTCGCAACCGATCCCGAGACCTATGCGCGCGCGCTGGAAGATCGCCGCGTGGCATCGCTCTTCGTGGAATCCAAGGCGGGACAGATCGATATGCAGAGCCGTATTTCCATTTGGAATCTGTTTCTCGACCGCGGGCTTTTGCGCCTGCGCCAATCGGGAGACGCCTACAGCGTCCGCCAAAACGAAAAGGGCCAGCCCCTCGAGCTCACACTGCTCACATCCCCGGCTCCCGCCACCTATAAGCAAGTCGCGGCGTTGGTTGCCAGTCAGTGGGCGCAGTTGGGAGTGAAGGTGAAGGTCGTCATTCCCGCCACGCGCGATGCATTCGAAAACCGCCTGCTGCATCGTGACTACGATATTTTGCTCTTCGGCCAGTCGCTGCTGGATAATCTGGATAGCTACCCCTACTGGCATTCCAGCGGCATGCAGAAGCTGACCGGCCAGGAGAAAGATTTGCGGCGCGATGCCTACAATTTGTCGCAATACTCCTCGTTTAAGGCCGATACGCTCCTCGAGACCATCCGCAGTACCAATGACGAGAAGGAGCGCCAGCAATCGCTGCAACAATTGAGCGAAGTGCTCAAAGAAGATGTGCCGGCGATCTTTCTCTATTCTCCGCTCTATACCTACGCGCACCATCAAAATATTCTCGGCATCGATCTGGGATCGCTCTCCCTGCATTCCGATCGCTTCCTCTCGCTCGATAAATGGTATATACGAGAGAATCGCGTCTTCAAGCCGGGCATGGGATGGAGCTCCTTCTTCGGCTGGCTGGCTGCAGGTGCACGCAACAACAGTTGATATTTAAGACTAGACCCACTGCATAACAGCTCTCTTCAACCGTCATAGCAGATATCTTTCCCTCT
>DAISLF010000165.1:0-1934 GCA_036820585.1 Candidatus Peribacteria bacterium
TACAAAAAAAGCGGAGCACAGGCTCCGCTTTTTACAATGCAGATGATCGCTTAGTGCGCGCTCGACATGCTGCTGCTCGCCATGGAGGAAGAAGACATCGAAGAGGAGGCGGAGGACCAGACGCTGGAGCTGCTGGAGGAGCTCATTTCGGAGGAGGACGTTTGGGACCAGTGCGTGCTCATTTCCAGGCGGGCCTTGAGGGCTGCTTGGAAATCGGAGCGGACCTTGCGGCGGCTCTTGCGAACTATTTTCTTCATCGTTTTGGCCATCGTATCCTGCGTCATTTTCATTCTTTCCGTCATGTTCATCATGCTGCTGCTCGACGTGCCGCTCGAGTGCATCATGCGCATCGTGAGGCAGCGGACTTTGGTCATACCGACGAGCTGATCGCAGTTCATGGCGTGCATCGACATCGAGACGCTTGAGGAGCTTGAGCTGCTCGCGGTCATGGTTGTATCGTCAGCGAATGCGACGGCTGTGAGCGAGAGTGCGATGGCGCTCGTTTCACAAAAGGAAAGGAAAGGACTTTCTTCATAAAGAGAAGAGGCTATTTTCCCGTCAATATCGCTAACTTCAATCAATGGATATTGCACAGTATCACTCTTCCTGTGCAATGACATTTCCCAGAACCAAATTGATCTCTATACTGTCGCCAAATGAGCATGAAGATGATCACTACAATCGGTTTTGTTACGCATGTCCTCGTTGGCAGCTTCTGCTTCATGCCGATGGCTTTGGCGATGTCCGTTCCGCATGCTGCGCCGGATCAGGAAATAATGGTCATGACGCCAGTCGAGCCGATGTCGCCTGCGCACTGCAGAGAATGTTTACACATGCAACAGGCACAATCGCAGCCGACATCGATGCAAGGAAATTGCAACGGCCAATGTCTTTCCTCTCATATTCCAGATGCATCTACCTCTTCCATTTTCAGTAGCTCCCTGCAGCTTCCGGATGTAAGCCTCGTTGCCGCGGTGGTTACACCCGTGTCTTCACAAACAATCGGACTTCCACTCAACACTGCACCGCCCGATAATCTGCCGATGCTCGCAAGCTTGGGCACGGTGGTTCTCAGGCAATAAAAAAGATTCCATTTTCCGTGCCGGAATTCTTTTCCGCTGTTTCCTTTTACCTAATTTCCTATTACGTCTATGGCGAACGAGTCTTCCAATGAGCGCTGCGCAGAACTCCGCATTGCGGGAATGACCTGCGGTAGCTGCGAAATCCTCCTAGAGCGGAAATTGAAGGCCATTCCCGGGGTTCGCGCCGTCGACGTCGATTACCGGAAGGGCGTTGCCCGCATTACTGCGGATGCGGAACACTTGCCTGATCCTGACAAGATTGAAACAACCATCACCCAGGCCGGATACACATTGGCTGATGATGGAGCGCAAAGCGCTCCCATGCAGCCCGGCATTTTGGATGTAATGATCGACGGCATGACGGGCAAGAATTCAGAAAACATTATCAAGCGGGCTTTGAAAGAAGTGCCCGGCGTGAAAAGCGCGAGCGTCCATCATAATCACGGCACGGCAAGGATTCATTATACGTCCGAGCCTGATTGGGATGCTTTGAAAGAAGCGGTGGCAGATGCCGGATTCTATCTCCGACTCCCAAATGAACTGCCTGTCGGGGTCGAACCGAGCCACCAGAAATGGATGGAGATTGGCGGATCGCTCCTTATCATTTTCGCGATCTACAAGATCCTGCAAGCCTTCGATATCGTCTCTCTCGCTCCTTCAACGTCCGGCGCTCTGACGCTCGGCGGCATTCTCGTGATCGGCCTCGTGGCCGGGACGAGCAGCTGTCTGGCCGTCACAGGCGGCTTGCTGCTCTCACTCGCCGCAAAACACAATGAACTCCACGAAGCAGAAACAACATGGCAGAAATTCAAGCCGCTCCTGCATTTCAATATAGGCCGCCTTGTCTCGTAT
>DAISLF010000166.1:0-1893 GCA_036820585.1 Candidatus Peribacteria bacterium
GGCTCAGGCTCCTTGATACCAGTCACAGTATTATGCTCACTACACAGCGTAAGCATCTCTTGGATGAAGCAAGTCAATTCGTACGCATCTTCTCAACTATTCTTACAAAAATTCGACAGAAAGAAACGGCGGTACCGAGCATTGAAAACTGATGTTTTGTTATTAGTTGTTTCTTGTTTCTTCGGTGTAATTCGTCCCTCTCGAACCTCCTTTCATCCTCCACTCAATCCAGAGTAGGATTGCGCCAATGAATCTCTCTCAAACCATTCTCGGAGTCTCCTTCGACAACCCAACTGTTCTGGCCTCCGGCATTCTCGGAATCACTGCCAGCAGCTGGAAAATGGTGGCCAAGAACGGAGCGGGAGCCATCACGACCAAATCCATTTGGCTGCACGAGCACCTGGGCCACCGCAACCCGACGATCATTTCGACGGACTATTGGACTCTCAACGCCGTCGGGGTGCCGGATGCCGGCCCAGAGAAAGCGCGCGAGGAGATCGGCGCCTACATGCAGGAAAAACCGGTGCCCTTGATCGTGAATATCATCGCCGAATCGATCGAGAACTATGGAAAAACGGCCGAAGCATTGCTGCCCCTCAAGCCCGATTTCCTGGAAGTGAATATCAGCTGCCCCAATATCGAAGATGAGTTCGGCCGGCCGTTTGCTTGCAGTGCGCCCGATGCGGCGGCCGTCACCGAAGCAGTGAAGCGCGTCAGCAAAAAAGTGCCCGTTTTCGTCAAACTCTCTCCCAATGTCGAGAACATCGCAGCCATCGCATTGGCATGCGCAGAGGCGGGAGCCGACGGCTTCACGGTCATCAATACGGTGGGACCCGGCATGGCCATCGATCTGCGCAGTCGCATGCCGATCCTCGCCAACAAAGTCGGCGGACTCTCCGGCCGCGGCATCAAGCCGATCGCCGTCAAATGCATCGCGGATGTGTACGGCGCCACCGAGGGGAAGCTTCCCATCATCGGCACGGGCGGCGTGTACACGGGCGAAGATGCGCTGGAGCTGATGCTCGCGGGCGCGAGCCTCGTCGGCATCGGCACGGCCGTGGCCGACCGCGGGGCGAACGTCTTCAAAAAAGTCTGCGAGGAAATGCAGCTCTGGTGCACCAACGAAGGCATATGGGAGATCAAAGACATGATCGGCGGCATGCATACAGTCCTGAGAAAAAAGAATAACTGAATACCAGAGTAACTGGATGGTTGTAGAGAGAGTTTTGCTTCGCGAGAATATATTCCTGTTCTTCAGTTACTCAGTTATCCTTCTTGCACATGCAACCCATTCCTCTCCAATCCCGTCTTCCCCGCACATACCGCATCAAGGCGATCAAACAGGAGACAGAGATGGTGCGCACCTACACATTCGATGGATCGCTGAGCGCGCGGCCGGGACAATTCGTCATGGTCTGGCTGCCAGGCGTGGACGAAGTGCCCATGAGCGTCGCCTATGACGACGGGGCCGAAACGAAGATCACCTTCTTCGCCGTCGGCGATATGACGGAAGAATTGGCACAGCGCGGCGTGGGAGAACTCGTAGGGCTGCGCGGCCCCTTCGGCACATGCTATGAATGGGAACCCGGCCAGCACATCGTGCTGGTGGCGGGCGGCTATGGCGCGGCACCCATGTACTTCGTGGCGAGAGCATCGGTGGAGCACGGCTGTACGGTCGACGTGATCGTCGGCGCGCGCAGCAAGGAACATTTGCTCTATCTACGCGAGCTCGAAAGCCTGCCGCACGTGGCGTTGCATGTCGCCACCAATGACGGCTCTGCCGGCTACAAAGGCTACAACGTGGATATTTTGGAAAAGATTCTCACGAGTTGCCCGCACAATTCCAAGGAAGCAAAGGAAGAGAAGTGCGATCCCGTGGACCAGGTCTTCGCC
>DAISLF010000167.1:0-1892 GCA_036820585.1 Candidatus Peribacteria bacterium
GTACCGTTCTTCTCTATTGCAGGTTCGGAGTTCGTGGAGATGTTCGTGGGTGTGGGTGCATCGCGCGTGCGTGATCTCTTCACCAAAGCCAAGCGCAATGCGCCGTGCATCATTTTCATCGATGAGATCGATGCCGTGGGCCGCCAGCGCGGCGGCGCCGGTTTCGGCGGCGGGCACGACGAACGCGAGCAGACGCTCAATCAAATCCTCACCGAGATGGACGGCTTCGAGCAGGGGACTAACGTGATCGTGATGGCGGCCACCAACCGCCCGGATGTGCTGGATATCGCATTGCTGCGTCCCGGCCGTTTTGATCGCCGCATCTTCATAGACAAGCCCGATCTGAACGCGCGTCAGAGCATTCTGGAAGTGCACGCGCGCAATAAAAAAGTCATCAAGAACGTGAAGCTCAGCGACATTGCCAAGCAGACGGTGGGCCTCACGGGCGCGGACCTTGAAAATATCATGAACGAGGCCGCGATCTTCGCCGCCAAGCGCAAGCATCCGGCGGTGAATCAGAAAGATCTCGTGGACGCCGTGGAGAAAGTGACCATCGGTGGCGAGAAGAAATCGCGCAAGCTGACCCAGCATGAGAAAGAGATCACCGCCTATCACGAGCTGGGCCATGCCATCGTCGGCCATTTGTGTCCGGCCTCCGATCCGCTCCATAAAATCTCCATCGTCTCGCGCGGTTCGGCCTTGGGCGTCACATGGTTCCTGCCCCAGGAAGATCAGTACACCACGAGCAGGAGCAAGTTCATCGATGAAATCTGCGGGCTCTTGGGCGGCCGCGCTGCGGAGGAAATCATCTTCGGCGAGATCACCACGGGCGCCAGCAACGACATCGAGCGCGCGTCGCAGATCGCCCGCAGCATGGCCATGAAGTACGGCATGGGCGACAATCATCTGGGTCTCGTCGTCTACGGTGAACGCCAGGGCACATCCTACCTGGGCGTCGATCCCTCCATGTCGCGCAACTACTCCGAAGACATCGCGCGACAGATCGATACCTTCGTCCTTCAGACGATTGCCGACCAATATGAGCGCGCCAAAGGTTTCCTCATGAAATATCGCAAGAAGATCGATGAGCTAGCAAGGGTCCTCTTGCAGAAAGAAACCATGACCGTCGACGAATTCGCCGAGATCTTCGATGGTGAAAAGGCCAAGCAACGCGAAGAGAAGAAAATCGAAGAGCAGCTGGAGCCGCCGGTAGGCACGGAGGAAGAAGCGGCGAAGGACGTGCAAGGATGATCTTGGGATCAGAATAACTGAGTAACAGGAGCTGTCAGCAAAAATGGCAGTCCTGTTCCTCTGAGAATCTGTTATTCTGGTATCCACATTCCAGCTTTCACCCATGATCCATCCACTCTCTACTCTCTCGCCGCTCGATGGGCGCTACGCCTCCGCGGTGGAGGAGCTGCGGCCTTTTTTCAGCGAAGAGGCGCTGATGCGCGCGCGGGTGGAGGTGGAGATCCGCTACTTCATCGCGCTTTCCCAGGAGAAAGGAGTGCCGGAATTGCCGCCATTGAATAAAAAGCAACTGGCTCAACTGCTGGATATCATTGTGCAGTTCGACACCGTGGAGGCCGAGGCAATCAAGAAAATCGAAGCGACGACCCGCCACGATGTGAAGGCCGTGGAGTATTACCTGAAGGAAAAACTGAAGCGCATCAAAGGCCTCGGCGGCAAGCTTGAGTTCATTCATTTCGCGCTCACGAGCGAGGATACGAATAATTTGGCATACGGATTGCTCATTCATCAGGCGTTGCGGGCCGTCGTTCTTCCCGCGCTCAAAGATCTCTCTCGCGATCTCTCTCGCCTTTCATCGTCCACAAAGAACGTGCGCATGCTGAGCCTCACCCACGGTCAGCCCGCCACGCCTACGACGGTGG
>DAISLF010000168.1:0-1871 GCA_036820585.1 Candidatus Peribacteria bacterium
GACATGGTGGGCCTCGATGCTTCTATCCTGATGAATCCCAAAGTATGGGAAGCGAGCGGCCATGTCTCGTCTTTCACCGAACCGTTGGTGGATTGCAAAAAGTGCAAGCAGCGCTTCCGCGGCGATAAGCTTCTGGAAGAAAAAATCGGCATCGTGGAAACGGCCAAGCTGAAGATCGATGACGTGCAGCCGAAGCTCATGGAGCTCACGATCGCCTGTCCGCACTGCGGCAATTGCGATTGGACTCCGGCGAAGAAATTCAACTTGATGTTCAAAACCCAGCAAGGCGTGATCGAAGGCGAAGGCAGCGACATCTATCTGCGCCCCGAAACCGCGCAGGGCATCTTCGTGAACTTCAAGCACGTGACGGACACCATGCGGCTGCGGCTGCCGTTTGGCGTCGCGCAGATCGGCAAAGCGTTCCGCAACGAAATCACGCCGGGCAACTTCACCTTCCGCACGCGCGAATTCGAGCAAATGGAGATCGAGTATTTCTTCGATCCGGAGCGCCAGAAGTGGGAAGATGTTTTTGCCACATGGAAGAAAGACAGCTGGTCTTTCATCGTCGAGACGCTGGGAGTATCGCAGCAGCGCCTGCGCCTGCGCGACCACGAGAAAGACGAGCTGTCGCACTACTCCAAAGGCACGACCGACATCGAGTATCAATTCCCCTGGGGCTGGGGCGAGCTCTGCGCCGCCGCCGCATACCGCACCGACTACGATCTGACGCAGCACGAAAAATTCAGCAGGCAGGATCTGCATTATACCGATCCGGACGAGCCGACGCGCAAGATCGTGCCGCACGCGATGGAGCCGTCTTTCGGCTCCGACCGCATCACGCTCGCGGTGATGCTTGATGCCTACACCGAGGAACCGCTTGAGAACGGCGAGACGCGCACGGTGATGAAATTCAACCGCGCCATCGCACCTGTGGACTTGGCTATCTTGCCGCTCAGCAAAAAGGAACACCTCATCGCGAAAGCTCAGGAGATTTATAAGGAAGTGGTCGACCAAACGGACCTTGTGACCGACTTCGACGTGACCGGCTCCATCGGCAAGCGCTACCGCCGCCAAGACGAGATCGGCACGCCCAGCTGCATCACGGTGGACTTCGGCACCATCGGCGAAGACGCGGCTCAGGGTGACAAAGACACGGTGACCATCCGCGATCGCGATACTCTCAAGCAGGAACGCATGCCCATCGGCGCTCTCATCGAGAAGCTCAAGAAATGCTGAACGGAGCCTCAGCGGCTGCCTTCTTCATCGGGAGATACCGTTGTTTCGGGCATTCGCTTGATGCGATGTGTTTCTACAGTGGAGACGCCGTGGCCGATTTCGTATCCTTTTTGGATCGCTTTCCAAAATTGCGCGCTCAGCCAGGCGCCTGCGTTCTCCTGCTGTTCTTTTGACAGAGGTTCGACGAGCGCTTGCAGATATTCCTGGCTTGCAAAATACGCATGAGCATCCAAGAGCGCAGTGCCGGGAATGACATCTTCCCTCACCTTTTTGCCCAGCTCATAACCCGCCTGCATTGCCTCTTCAAAGCAAGCAACCATGCTCGGCTGTGCCATACCGATTTTTTGTTGCAGCTCTTGATTGAACCGGCGCAGCATTTCCTGCGTTTCCTGGTTCTCTGGAGGAAGCGATTCGGGAAGAATTTCAATGTGAGGTGTGGACATTATGGAAGAAGGGAAGTAGGCACATTGATGCTCTGTATGGTGCATTGCGTCTAAAATACTGGTGGAAACCTTGGTAAAGTGCTCATAATTTACATTTGTATTATAACAATAATAGTTATATTATGTCAATATTCTCCTCCGTGAATCCATAAACCTCACTTTCTTCAAACCATAGCCAAAGAGAGCTATCAG
>DAISLF010000169.1:0-1864 GCA_036820585.1 Candidatus Peribacteria bacterium
CCAGTCGAGCTTTGGCTATAACATGATTGCGCTCAGCGACGGCATCCAGCCGCGGTTACTCAACCTGCAGGAACTCCTGCAAATCTTCATCGAGCACCGCCGCGAGGTCATCACGCGGCGCGTCACCTTCGACCGCGACCGTGCCAAGGATCGCGCGCATATTTTGGAAGGACTTAAGATCGCCTTGGACGACATCGATGCCGTCATCGACACCATCCGCAAGAGCGACACCAAGGAAATGGCGAAGGTGAACCTCATGAAGAAATTCAAGCTCTCCGATCTGCAAGCGGACGCCATTCTCCAGATGCGACTCCAAACGCTTGCCGGGCTGGAGCGCAAGAAGATCGAGGAAGAACTCAAAGAGAAATTGGCCTTCATCGCCGAGTGCGAGGCGATCCTGGCCGATACGAAGCGCATCGATACGATCCTCAAAGACGAGCTCGTGAATCTAAAAAAAACCTACGCCGATCCGCGCCGCACCACCGTGGTGCCGTTCGAGGTGGGGCAATTCAGCGCCAAAGACACGATCCCGAATGCGCCGATGATCGTGACGCTCACGCGCGGCGGCTACGCCAAGAGACTCAGCCCCATGCAGTTCCGCGCGCAGCATCGCGGCGGCAAAGGAGTGAAGGGCATGACGACCAAGGATGACGACGAGGTGCTCTCGCTCATCCACGTGATGAACCACGATGACGTGCTGTACTTCACCAATACCGGCCGCGTCTTCAAGCTGCCCACCTACGAATTGCCGCAGGCGGGACGGGTGGCCAAGGGCCAGGCGATCGTGAACCTGCTCCAGCTGCAGCCGGGCGAGCACATCACGGCGATCCTGAAGGCCAACATGGATGGCAAGAAGCATCTCTTCATGGCGACCAACAAAGGCACCGTGAAGCGCACGGATCTCACCGAGTTCGAAAATATCCGCCGCTCCGGCCTCATTGCCCAGAAGCTGCCGCCCGGCGATGACCTCAAGTGGGTGGTGGCGACGACGGGCAAGGATGAGATCTTCATCCTCAGCCGCAAGGGCAAGGCGATTCGCTTCAAAGAAGACGACGTGCGCTCCATGGGCCGAGCGGCCGCCGGTGTGCGCGGCATCCGCCTGGGCGACGACGACGAAGTGGTGGAGGCGGCGGCCATCGCCGATCCCAATTCACAATTGCTGGTGGTGATGGAGAATGGGCTGGGCAAAATGACGCCCGTCACCCAGTACCGCTTGCAGGGACGCGGCGGCACGGGCGTGAAAGCGGCGCAGCTCACCGCCAAAACCGGCGACATCATCGGCGGTCATGTGCTCCAGCAGGGTGAGGAAGGGGATTTGCTGTGCATCTCGCGCATGGGCCAGATGGTGCGCATGCAGCTCGCCGAGATCCCGTCCCGCGGGCGCGCTACCCAGGGCGTCATCGTCATGCGGCTCAATACCAGCGACAAAGTGGCGACCATGAGCGTCGTGCTCATCGATAAAGAAAGCGAGGAAGCCGTGATGCAAGCTGCCATGGAGCAGCGCGAAGGCGAGGTGGAGGCGCTGGAAGAAGAAGTCGAGCAGCTGGAAGAGATCGAAGCCAAGGCGGCGCGGGCGGCGAAGAGGAAGGCAAAAGTGGAGAAGGAAGAAAAGTGAGGAACGTGAGGAACGTGAGAAAGGTGAGAAAAGTCATACCGCTTGCGATCTCACACCTTTCTCACCTCCTAGCCTTTCTCACTTTTCTACCCTCATTTCTCTCTTGCAGCTTTTTCTGCCTTCTGTACAATCTTCCAGCTATGAAGTCCGGGATCCATCCCACCATCTACAAAGACGCGAAAATGACCTGCAGCACCTGCGGGACCGTCTTTTTGATCCCGAGCACGGTGCAGGAGCAACAGGTGGAAA
>DAISLF010000170.1:0-1797 GCA_036820585.1 Candidatus Peribacteria bacterium
AGCTGCGCAACCGCATCGCCCACGAGTCCGGCATGCAGCTCTCCGACCGTGATGTGGCTTCCGCTCTGCGTGCATTCTCCGCGGTGATCGGCAAGTACTGTAAATAAAACGACGCAACGGACGGATGCGGCATTCTTGCGATGATGCTACGCTGCCCCGCGTGAAACCTGCTCTCGTCATCATCGGGCTCGGGAATCCGGGAGCGGCCTACGAACGGACCCGGCACAATGCGGGATTCTGGGGGATGGACGCGCTTTCGAAAGCATTTGGAGCAGGGAAGTGGGAAGAGAAGCAGAAGTTTCTCTGTCTGCAGCAAGAAGCGCGCATCGTCATGGTGCCGGTGCTGCTCGTCAAGCCCGCGACTTTCATGAACAGCTCCGGCGAGTGCGTGCAAAAAATCATCGATTTTTGGAAGCTCGATGCGTCACAGCAGCTCTTGGTTCTCTCGGACGACATCGATCTTCCGCTCGGCGAATTGCGCCTGCGTATGAAAGGCGGCCCGGGCACGCACAATGGGCTGCGGTCCATCACCCTGCGCATCGGGGAAGGGTATCCGCGCATCCGCATCGGCATCGGCCTCGGCGCCAAGCAGGGCGATGATCTCGCCACCTGGGTGCTGAGCATTCCGCCGCCGGAAGAAGAAAAAATCATCCGGACATCGCTGGAAACACTGCCGGAACGGCTGAAAAATTTCGTTTTGGAGCAGCAGAAGGAAGAGTGAAAGAAGGCTCAGAGGAATTTTGCGGTCCTGGTTTTCGCAAATAATTTTCTTCTGTTTCCTCTGTGTTCCCTGAGCCCTCTTGCCAAAACCCCGCCTTGCGGCGGGGAATGGCGTTTCCCTGTCTCTACTGTCTGTTTCGAATTAGAAAAAGAACCGCCGTCCCACTTGTCCCCCCACTGCGATTGCGAGCAAGACGATCGTGGTCCACACGATGGCGGGCAAACCCGCGGCCGTGGCGCCCAGCGGCGTCAAGAAGCGGCCGGTGCTTTCCAGAGGATTCATGTAATCGCTCGCGCCGGTCTTGGGCAGCGGCAACACCTGCACGATTGTGACATCCGCAGAGGCATTGGCGGCGAGGGTGACGGAAGGCGACAGAACCTGCACGGTATTGTGGAGCACATCTCCCTGGCGGAGAGTGCCGCTCAGCTGCAGACGGTACGTGAAGGAGCGCGTTTCATTGGGACCCAAGGCCGGGATGCTCCAAGCGAGTCCGTTGCCGGTGGCAATGCCGTTACCCGGATCGACGATGGCAGCTTGGCTCGTCGGGAAGAGATCTGTCACTTGGATCGCGCTGACGGAAACAGGCGAGATATTGCGGACGGTGACCGTGTAGGAGAGCTGATCTCCCGCATAGGCTTCGGAGCGATCGGATTGCTTGGTGACGAACAGCTGGCCCGTGGTGACCGGAGGATTCACGATCACGCCATTGCCTCGCACAGTTGTCGTGACGGTCTGCGTATCGTTCGCGGCCTGGAAGCGGGCGTGCAGTTGGTCGCCGTCGCGGACTCCATTGGAGACCCGGACGCGCAGCGTCACGAAGGTCGTGGAATTGGCGGGCACAGAAAGGTTATGCCACGTCACGCTGTAGTTTCCATTCTGAGAAGCGTTATCAGAAGCGGAAAGATAGCCGGTGTTGGGATCGAGATTCGCCGACACATCGCCGGAGCGGCTCACGGTGTCGCTATTCTGCACGGCAATCGTGTAGTCGAGCTCTTCTCCGGGACGCACCGGATCCGGCGTGTCGCGCACGGAGAGCGTGATGCGCGGATTGTTGGAGTTGCTTTGGACATAGACTG
>DAISLF010000171.1:0-1791 GCA_036820585.1 Candidatus Peribacteria bacterium
GCGCCAATCCCTTTCTGATGGCGCTCAGTCTCTATCTGGATATTTTCAATCTGTTCCTCTATGTTTTGCGCTTCATGTTGGCATTATCGGGAGGGCGCCGGCGATAAGGCAGTAAGGTTGAAAGAGCAGAAAGGCAGGGGTTTTGACCTTCTGCCCTCCTGCCTTTTTTCTGTGTTTACAGTCTTGAATTAGTCTTTACTTCTCTATTGTCAGCCATTATCCTTTCGCCCCATGGGTAAACGACCTACACCAAAGCAGCGCAAAGCGAAGTCCGCAGGACGGCGCCAGCATTCCGTGTTCCTTATGAATGAGGTACGCAGGCTGCGGAACAAACAGAATTCTCCCTACGCGATGATCGCGGAGCCCAGAAATAAGGCGGACAAAGCTCTCAAGAACATCACGAGGATCAAAGCATGAAGCCAATTGTGGATTGATAATCCACAGTGAATGATGAATAATTGGCTGTAGCTTGCTCTATCGCTCATTTTTCATTCTCCATTCTTCCATGGCTCGCCGCAGACACGTCTCCCGTATCGCCGTCATGCAAGTGTTGTTTGAGCGCGAGAAACATCCGTCGATTGATCCGGTGATGGCCCTCGGCCGCAATTCCGAAGAAATCGGCGACTGCGACGATGTCTTTGCCGCGTCTCTCCTGCAAGGAGTCTTAGACAAAGAAACAGACTTGCGCGCCGCCATCCAGCAGCATGCGCCGGAGTGGCCGCTCTCTCGCATGGATCCCATTTCGCGCGCCACATTGCTGCTCGCTGCCTATGAATTGCTTTTCAATAAAGATGCGCCGCATGCGGTGGTGATGAACGAGGCGATCGACATCGCCAAAGAATATGGCACCGAAGAGAGCGGCAAATTCGTGAATGGCGTGCTGAATGCGATTGCGCACAAAAAATAAGAGACGCGGGTTATCGCGGAGTAATCAGGTGTCGCAAGCGTTTTGTTGCCGGTTGGCTGGTAGCTAGAGAAGAGGCTGAACCGATAACCAGAAACCTCACAGATATTTCGATTCTTTCGCCCGTGCCTTCACTCTCTTCCTTCCGTCCACTACACTGTTTCTCGATGGCCAAGCCCGCGGATTTTCACCAGCTCGAGAAGAAGATCGGTATACAGTTCCGCCGGCCGGAGCTGTTGCAGCAGTCTCTTATTCACCGTTCCGCCGTGCGCGAGGCGAATGCGTTTGGCAATAATGAACGATTGGAGTTTTTGGGCGATGCCGTGCTGGAGCTCGCGACGACCGAGTATCTCTATCAGCTTTCCAATAAGCCGGAAGGCGAGCTGACCAATTGGCGCTCTGCGCTCGTGCAGGGCGAGCATCTGGCGGAAGTGGCGCGCGACCTGGACTTAGGCAGTTATCTTTGCATGAGTAAAGGAGAAGAGGCGAGCGATGGCCGCAATAAAACTTCCACGCTTGCGAATGCAGTCGAGGCAGTCATCGGCGCCATCTACCTGGATAAAGACTTTGATGTCGCCAAGCGATTTTGCGAGGAATTTATTTTACGTAATCTCCAAAAACTCCTAGCCGCCGGAAAACACCGTGACGAGAAAAGCCTCTTCCAGGAAAAAGCACAGGAGCTCAGCGGCATCACGCCGCACTATGAGGTGATCGAAGAAGTCGGCCCGGATCATGATAAAAATTTCACCTGTGCTGTTTTTATTGCCACCGAGAAAGTGGCTGAGGGAAGCGGGAATAGCAAGCAGCGAGCGGAGCAGGCGGCTGCAAAAGAAGCATTGAAGGTGAAGGGGTGGAAGTAAGCTGTGAGAGAAAAGTAGCTCATATAC
>DAISLF010000172.1:0-1731 GCA_036820585.1 Candidatus Peribacteria bacterium
AGGGGATTGATCGCTTCGAGAATCATGGGATGGGCCACGATCTGGATGAGTCCCAGGATGCCGATCGAGAGAAACCAAACGATCATCACGGGTCCGAAGACCGCTCCCACTTTGCCCGTGCCTTTGAATTGGAATGAAAAGAGCACCGTGAGAATGATGAGCGTGAGCGGCACGATGAGCGGATCGAGGGCCGATGTCGCCACCTTCAGCCCTTCCACGGCGCTGAGCACCGAGATGGCCGGCGTGATCATGCCGTCGCCGTAGAGGAAGCCGGCGGAGAGCAGCAGAATGGCGACGAGAAATCTATATTTGCGGCTTTTGCGTCCGCCCAAGAGCGCCAAGAGCGCGAACACCCCGCCTTCGCCGTCCTTATCGGCGCGCAGCACGAAGGCGATATACTCGATGCAGACGCGCAACGTTAGCGCCCAGATGATGAGGCTGATGGCTTGCAGCGCGTGTACGGCCGATGTGGCGAAATTATTCTGCGCCGAGAAGATTTCGTTCACCGCATAGAGCGGGCTCGTGCCGATATCGCCGTAGACGACGCCGACGGCGCCGACCGTCAGAGCCAGGAGGCCGGCAAAGCCGGTGCGTGCGTGGGAAGACATACGGGAAGAGAGAGGTTGATGACCGAAGCCGGGAGGCCGCAGCAGGAAGTTTGTCTATCTGTATCAAAGACGCATGGTCTGCGCAAGGCTCTAAGAAGCCGCTTTTCAGACCCGAAGAAATCCGGAAAGGATGTTGATGGATGCCCGGAGAGTGTTAAAGCTGTTTCTTGCTTTCTTCTCTGAGTTCGCTCTCTCACCGCATTTCTTTTTCCTATTCTACACGGGCCGATCGTCTTTGCGACAATCAGCGGCCTCCCGGCTCGGTCCAGATTCATTTTTTACGTTGCTGGCAGGTTTTTAACGATGCGGTTTCACATCGATGATGTCTTTGCGCGTCTCCTTTTTGATATCTTCCGGGATCAGGCGCAGCGCCAGCCAGAAGAAGAAAATCACCACCGAAATGTCATCCAGTTGTCCCAGGATCGGAATGAAATCCGGAATGATATCCAGCGGCCAGATCACGTACACGAGCCCGAGCCACGGGAGGACCTTGGCGAGAGCGGGCGTGCGCGGATTGCGTATCGCGGTACGCCAGAGCTGGAAAGCTTGCCAGAGACGGAGAAGGGATTGCATGGAGCAGGTGTAATGGATGAAAGGCTTTGGGGATAGGAAAAAGAAGGAATATTCGGGTCAGCCGCCTTTATTTTCCTCTCGATACCGCAGCCCCGAAGGGCTGCTGCTATGGGAGAAGAGAAGGAAAATTTTCAGAGAATCGGCTACACTTCCATATCCAATGTCCTCCACTCCCATTTTCTCCGGCCTCTCACGCGAGATCTTCGATACGGCGAACCCTTCGCCCTATACGGACAACGTGAAGAAAGGATTGAGCGAGGAACTGGTGCGCCAGATTTCTGAGGATAAACAGGAACCGGCATGGATGCTCGCGCATCGCTTGGAATGCCTGAAGATTTTCTATGAGAAGCCGATGCCCACCTGGGGCGCGGATCTGTCGGGTTTGGATTTGGATGACATCATCTACTACGCGCGGTCGGGCGCGGAGAATACGAATAACTGGGCCGAGGTGCCGGAAGAAATCCGCAAGGTGTACGATCGCTTGGGCATTCCCGAAGCCGAGCGCAAAGTGCTGGCGGGCGTGGGCGCGCAGTATGAGTCGGACGTGGTA
>DAISLF010000173.1:0-1716 GCA_036820585.1 Candidatus Peribacteria bacterium
ACTGAAAGTGGCTGCACTAAAGTGCAGGGTTTGGACCGAGGCGGAGACAATCAACATTCTACATTCTGCTCTGTATCCCAAAAGCCTTCCTCAAAGCCATGAGTAGGGAAGCTTCGTCGCATCCCACGGGATCTGCCCGTTCCACGCAGCGCCGTTGGCGATGCGTATCCGCAGCGGGAAATGCTCGCGCAGCCACTGGAGCTTTTGCGCGAGTGCATGGTTCTTGGCCGCCCGTGCTTGGAAGGCGTCGGGCTGCAGCAGATAGTACGAAACGCTCTCGGCGAGGTCTTCGAACGGTCCGCCGTCATGCGCGTAGCCCGTCACGAAGTCCGCCGGCTTCGCGCTTGTGACGCGCACGGTATCATTCTGCCAAGAGATTTGATAAAACCCGATGCTCGGATCATCCGACGGCAGCGCTTTGTTATTGTCGGTAAAAGCAGTGGGCGGCGCACCCGGCGTGCCGCGCAGGCAGTTGATGTCCCAGAAGTGCCCCAATGCTTCGTGCGTGAGCACGCTCACGAATTCTTCATCGGGAAGACGCTGCATGATGATAATCCCTTCGCCGGTGTAGCCGCGGCTTTTCCCCGTATCCGGATCGAGCAAATAAAACTGGCGCAACGTTTGCTGGCAGGAGACGGGCAAGAGCGTGAGCACGCGTTCGGCGAGCTGCTGATAATGGCTATCGACACTCGATTGGTGGAGTGCCCACAGGGGATCTGGCAATGTATTTGGCACAGACGCGAGGAACGGGTTGACTGCTCTCTGTCTTGTGTACGAGGGGGTGGAAGAAGATGACTGCGAAGGCTGCTTGGGCGCCGCGGCGAAGACATATTGGCTTGCCGGAATCGCTATCGCAGCACTTGCCACCATATGGCTTTGTGCTACGCTCTGCATCAATTGGAGAGCAATAGTGCCGTTGCCCACGAGAATCGCGAGTAGAAGCAGAGTTCTGCGTTTCATGTGTGGAAATAAAGGAGTAATTTATACTATTTTTTCTATTAAATGTCAATAGCAACGAACGACGCCGTCCAGGCGGGTCAGATCCACACCGTGACGATCGAGAAGCTCACGTTTGGCGGGTCCGGGCTGACTCATATCGATGGCTTGCCGGTATTCGTCACCGATAGCATTCCCGGCCAGCAAGCGCAGATTCTCATCACCAAGCGCAAAGACAATTTCGCCGAGGCGAAGGTGGAAAAGCTCGTCCGCAAGGCCAAAGACGAGATCCCGGCCCGTTGCCCTCACTCCCACGATTGCGGCGGCTGCGTGTGGCAAAACCTCCCGTACGACAAGCAGATTTCCTACAAGGAAGACATCGTGCGCGAGACGCTCACGCACCTCACGCCGGTGGATGAGGCCCTTCGCGCGTCGCTCGCGGGCCGCGTTCTCAATATCATCCCGAGTCCGCAGGTGTTCCACTACCGCAACAAAATCGAGTTCAGCTTCGGCTTTGAATCGATGCGCGCCGAGGAGCGCAACGGCCGCAAGATTTTTTTCGACGAGAAGCCCACGGTCGGCTTCCATCAGCCGGGCGAGTGGTCCACGGTGCTCCCCATCAGCGAATGCCATCTCTACGATGAGCAAGTAGGCATGCTGCTCTCGGATGTGCGCCGCTTCATGGAAGCCACCAAGATTCCCGTCTATAACCCAAAGACGCAGAAGGGAATGCTGCGCAGCCTCCTCCTTCGCCGCGGCATCCACACGGGCGAGCACATG
>DAISLF010000174.1:0-1696 GCA_036820585.1 Candidatus Peribacteria bacterium
GGCAATGGATGTGCCGCACAATCCTGACAACGTGGGGTGGTACAATCTCGGGCCAAAGCCGGGAGCGAAGGGCAGTGCTGTGCTGGCCGGGCATCTGGATTGGTATGATGGGAAAACGGGAGTGTTTCAGCATCTACATAATCTGCATACGGGAGATATTTTGTCTGTCGAGATGAACAAAGGCCTCTTTCTTCCTTTCATCGTACGGAAAATTCGTACCTATCAACCAGATGAATACGCCGCTGAGGTATTCCAGAGCAGCGTCGGGAGTCATCTGAACCTTGTGACCTGCGACGGGGTCTGGGATCCGGTCCGAAAAATCTATAGTGAACGGCTGGTGGTATTTGCGGATGCTGCCTCTTCATAAAGGAAAATAAAAATATTCTGGTTCTCACAAACACAGACGTAGGAAAAGAGAAGGCCCTGTGAAGGGGCCATTTTTCCCTTGCTGCCTCTCTTTTTCCCCCCTAGACTCCCTGCGCAATTCCTCTCTTTTCGCATGTTCGCCATCGTGGAAATCGCCGGCACCCAGGAGAAGCTCGAAAAGGGCTCCAAGCTCAAAGTTCCGCTGCATGCCGATGCCGAAACCGGCAAGAGCCTGACGTTCGATAAAGTGCTCCTCATTGGCAATGGTGATGATGTCACGATCGGCGCGCCTTTCGTGGCAGGCGCCACTGTGGAGGCGAAAATCCTGCGCCACGGCCGCGACGACAAAGTGCGCGTTGTGAAAGCTCACCGCCGCAAGCGCTATCACCGTGTGCACGGCCATCGCCAGAATTTCACAGAGATCGAAATAATGGGAATCAAAGTGAGCTGAGATTCAAAATTGAGAGCACATGATGGAAAAGTGAAAGTGTTGCTGTGCATTCACTGCCAATCTTTCGCCATTTTCAATTTTTCATTTCTCTGTCCATTCTTTTTCGCAGTTCCTGCATCGTCTGCAATGTGACTCCCAGATTCTGCATGCATGCGATCGTCTCGCCGAGCCGCTCGCCCGCGTGGAGCAGGTGCCGCAGATAGCTTTTTTTGTGGAGTCTGCTGAGCGGGGAAGGGGAACGAGGATCGATGGGAGTGTGATCGTGCGCGAAAGCCGCGCCGCCGATGCGCAGCCTCGATCCATCAGAAAGATAGAGCGTGCCATGCCGCGCCTCGCGCATGGGCAAGACGCAGTCAAACATATCGATGCCTTTCGCTACAGCCGTCCTCAGCTGTTCCAACTTTCCCACGCCCATCAAATACCGCGGCTGATCGACGGGCAAGATCGGACACACTGCATCCAGCACGCCGTACATTTCCTCCTGTGATTCTCCCACCGCCAAGCCGCCGACCGCGTACCCATCGAAACCGATGGCTTGCAGCTCCTGCGCGCATTTTTCCCGCAGATCGCGCTCGAGACCTCCTTGAACAATACCGAAGAGTAATGGCTTCCACCCTCGTTCCTTAGAAAATTTTTCATGCCATTTCTTACATTCCATGGCCCATCGCAGCGTGCGATCGACGGCTGATTGAATATCCGCCCGTTTTGCTTTGGATGGCGGACAATGGTCGAAACACATGATGATATCGGCACCGAGCTTGTGCTGGATGCGCATCGATTCCTCGGGACCGATGAAAAGCGGAGCGCCGTCCAAATGCGACTGGAAATGTACGCCCTGTTCCGTGATGTCGCTGATCCCGCGTAGCGAAAATACCTGGA
>DAISLF010000175.1:0-1674 GCA_036820585.1 Candidatus Peribacteria bacterium
AAGCTAATACTCCTTCTTTGACGCAGTCAGATTCGATTACTTACGTAGCAATCCCTTTTTTAAATCATTGACGCGTCAAAATAAAAGTAGTACTGTGCATCACTATGTTTTGCACTCCTCTTTTCCGGTCATCCCAAAGTCTGGCCTTGGGCATTCTGGCAGCCACCCTTTTGCTGACTGCTTGTACTTCCACGTCGACGAACGGCGGTTCGTCCAGCAGCTCTCTACCGTCTTTGCGCCGCAGCTCATCGTCGCTTTCCAGCAGCCAGGGATTTGTGTGGCCCACTTCCTCATCCTCTTCTTCCAGCATCAGTACGAGCTCCGCCGGATCTCTTCCTTTTTCCCTTAATTCCTCCAGTGCTTCTTCCGACACTGGCACAGGCGTGCCGGGAGGCTGGGGCATTGTCTCTTCCGCGCCCGCATCTTCGTCCTCCTCCTCTGTCGTTGCCATGACGGATGTCGCCAGCCAGATCAAAGTGCACATTGATGCGGACAAATCCGATGCGCGCCCCGGTGATCCCATTTTCTTCACCGTGACGCTCAAGAATCTTTCTGCAGCCACCATCTCGAATTTTTCAGTACTCTATTCCTATGCGCCCGCCCAGCTGGCGGTACTCGAATCCGATGGCGAGAGCCTGAATGGCTCCGTGCGCTGGACTATCGATACGTTGCAACCAGGCCAGAAACGCGCACTGCGCATCCGCACGCAGCTTTCGCCGCTCTTGCAGCAGGGGGACGACGTGCATGCCACAGCCATCGCTACCGTGAATGGCGTCGCGCAGGAGAGCGCCGGTTCATTCGATATCCGTGCCATTACGCAATTGCCGACGACCGGCCCGAGCGACAATCTTTTGCCCCTCGAGAATACCAGCCGTTATCTGTTCCCGATGTCGGGCAATAGTACTGCAGTCTCAGCCACCGTTTGGGCGGCCATCATCGTTTTGGGAGTGACAGTCGCAAGTGCCGCCAGGCGCAAGTATTTCCTATAAAATCTGCCAAAGAAAAAAGCCTGTCCCCGGGGACAGGCTTTTTTGAGAGCTTCTTATTTACCGTGTTTCTGGTGCTCCACAGAGCTGACGCATTGCCCTTGATTCTTGAAAGAAGGATTGGTGAAGGCTTTGTAGCCCCCATTCTTGCACTGATCGGCAGTGGTGGGTGGCTGCGTGTAATCGTATGTTTGATTGTTGATCATCGTATTGTCGATGAGGATGGTCTGTTCCCCGTCCGCAAAAGCAAAGCCGCTATCGACCACGAGTTGGATACCTGTGACGGGATAGCTGCCGTACTTCGTGTAGGCGGCGGCGGTCGGATCATAGAATGTGCCGGCTGGCAGCTGGCTGGTGTCGACTGTGTTCGCCGGTCCGAGGAGATTGCCCGAGTGCAGCCAGGTATTTTGCGGACAGCCGGTGAAGCTCGGCGGCGGGCCGATATATGCAAAGATATTTTTGATGCCGCCTGCCCCGGTATCAACGTTGATCTGGAAGCGCGGTGAGCCGGCTTTGCAATCGTCATTGGTCACATTGTAATCGGTCGAAAGTATCTGGAGATCCGCGAACGTCGTTCCCGCAGGAACCGTGTAATCAATACCGCCGTATCCGGGCGCAACGGTAGCGTCGGAACGCAGCTGTATGGCGTCATTCACAGGTGTTGCGTCTCCGAACAGGGTATACGCTG
>DAISLF010000176.1:0-1617 GCA_036820585.1 Candidatus Peribacteria bacterium
TCGGGCTGACCGCCGGCTCTTTGGGCCGGTCGGAGAAATCGTTGATGGAAAGAGTCGTGTGGGGCGCCATGCGGACAACCGCATCGTCGTAGAGCACGATGGTCGCCGTACCGCTATCCGTCTGCAGATGCGCCGCATGCTCGAGGATCAGCTCGCCTTTGACGGGCTGCCACAGTCCGCTGATGAGCACGGATACGTTGCCCGAGACGGTCACGGTGGAATCCGCGATCGTATGCGGTGCCAAAAAGAGAAACGGACTCAAGCGTACCGCGAGCACGCAGAGCGCGAGTACCGCCACCCATCGTAGCGGCCGCGACACCGACACCCGGGCATACGCCGGATGCAATCTCCCCGTGATGCGGCTCCATACTTGGCCTTGGATTCCACTGGCAGGCATCAGAAAATCACGCACTGTCTGCCACAGCGACACACCGACGGCCGGAGTGATGGCCGCCGCAATCCTCTGCCATAGCTGCAAACGGACCGACGGAGCAGGCGTAAGCGCTTCTTTGGCTTGGGAGAGCAGATCGGGTGCGCTGATGCGCTGGCGGATCCGCATTTTGATGCGTGCTTGCCTCTGCGCTTCCGAAGCCAGATCTGGCTGCAGGCTGCAGAGAATTTCTTCCGCAGGGGAACGTGCCGGCTTGGAGGAAGAGGAAAGGCGCATGAACGGTTATTACAACGTATGAAAATGGCGTCTGTTACGTTTTTTCAGGCAGAATCAGCGGATGCTTCCTTCATATCGGGAGGCAGCAAGGCCTCGAGCTTGCGCAGCGCCCGGAACTTGAGGATGCGCACGCCTCCTTCGGTGAGATGCAGCACCCGCGCGACTTCGCTATGAGGCAGATCGGCGATGTAGGCGAGCAGCAGTACGTCGCGATAGCGCGGCGAAAGCTGCTGGAGCGCGCCCCGCACGATGCGCAGCACATCCTGGCGGCGCGTATGCGTATCGGCGCGGTTCAAGTGATCGGGATCCATGAGATCATCGGAGATTTCCTCGAAATCCCGGTCGCGGCGGTACGCATCGATCACCGTGTGGCGCGCGATGCGGAAGAGCCACGCGCCGAAGGGAATGCCTTTCTGCGCTTTGTACTGGTGGAGCTTCTCCCACGCTTTCACGAAGATGTCCGCCACCAAGTCTTCCGCGATCTCGGCGGGCGCGCGAAACGCCGTGTAGCGGTAGATCTGCTGGAAGAAGTGATCGTAGATTTTTTCGAACGCGTCTTCCGAGCCCTCCTGCGCTTCGCGCACGAGTGACTGCAGCAACGTTTCATCGAGAGGCAGCGCGGAAGGCATGAGCCGGAATTGTACAGGAAGATCAGAGAAGAACTATGAGACGGCGTCTCGGATGCTGCATGATTGACACCTTTGAGAAGCGAAGTAAAATTTCTCCTTGATGTGTTCCCTTTCTTCGTATGGTTTTTGAAAGAAATGATCAGCAACCGATGCGGCACTCGCCATCCATCTCTCAGCTTCTAGAAATAAATCAGCCTATGATCATATCTTACCTGCAGAGCCTCTCTTCAGAAGAATTGCGTGCCGTGTTGGGAAAAATAGAATTGAAACTTAACCACCCTGCACAACGTGCAGGGGTTAGCCCGGTTGGACTAAAGTCCG
>DAISLF010000177.1:0-1027 GCA_036820585.1 Candidatus Peribacteria bacterium
CGGACCCATCGCGGTCAGCGTCGTCATGAGTCTCGTGCTCTCGGTCACTCTCGCCGCATTGATCCATGCGCTTGCGATCGCCACCGTGGGCGGCGCCATCCTGCTCGCCCTGGGATTGTGGCTCGGTTTCCAGGCGCTCACGAGCCTCAACCATTACATGTATGACGGGCGTCCGCGGGAATTGTGGGGCATCTATGCCGCTTATGATTTGGCGAATGTTCTTGTGATGACGGTTCTCTTGTCGCTCTGGCGCTGAAGTCTTCGAAATAAGCCGAAGCAGTTGCAGACCGTTTGCATCCGGCTACTCTGAAGCCATGGCCTCACGTTCTCCCGCCCGGGTTCTCTACGTTCTCCTCGATCTGCTATTGCTGCTGATCGGGCTGCGCCTGGCGCTCAAGTTCCTGGGAGCGAGCGCGGCGGCCGATTTCACGAGGTTCATCTACGGCCTCTCCGATCCCTTCGTCACGCCATTCACCGGCATCATTGCGTCGGCCAGAGTGGGGACGGCCGTGATCGAATGGTCTGCCGTGGTCGCGATCGCGGTGTATGTCATCGCCGGGTATGTGATCTTCAAAGTCATGGCGCTCTTCTTGCCGCCGATCCGCAGCGAACGCACGGTGATCTTGGATGAAGCAGATGATGATTTTCACGAATGAATCGCTTGTCCGCAATGAGGCACGATATCAGGGTGAGCCATCGGACCGTGGCATCGAGGAAATATTTCCACAGACGCAGCTGTCGTTCTTGCGCACGTATCCTCAGCCGAATCAAAGGACTCGGGATGACACATACGCGGATGTTCCTACTTATTCGCCGTGGATACTGTATACTTCGCGTGTTTCTTTCCCGCTTTCTCCATGAAGAATTTGAAATATATTTTGCTCGCGGTCGTCGTGCTGCTGCTCTTCTGGGCGTGGTCCGGCTACAACAGCCTCGTCGCCGGAAAAGCGAATGTGGAGAATGCGTGGGCGCAGGTGGAGACGCAGTATCAACGCCGGTTTGATCTGGTGCCGAACCTCGTGAATAC
>DAISLF010000177.1:1037-1610 GCA_036820585.1 Candidatus Peribacteria bacterium
AATACCGTCAAAGGCGCGGCTAATTTCGAGCAGAGTACGCTGACGGCGGTGACTGCGGCGCGCACGCAGTGGCAGCAGGCGCCGACGCGCGATGCCAAAGTAGACGCGGCAGGAAGCTTCGATTCGGCTCTCTCGCATCTTATTGTGACGGTGGAAGCGTATCCGCAGCTGCAAGCGACGCAGGCGTTTCGCGACTTGATGACGCAATTGGAGGGAACCGAGAACCGCATCTCCGTCGCGCGCCGCGATTACAATACGGCGGTGCAAAGCTACAATGTGCTGGTGCAACAATTCCCGAAGAATATTCTGGCGGGCATCTTCGGCTACGCGCCGCAGAAAATGTTTACAAGCACTCCCGGGGCCCAGAATGCGCCGGCCGTGAACTTCGATACGCAGAGCAGCCACTCCTGATTCTTCATGCTCCGTCTTTCTCGTTTTTGTGCATCGGCCTGCCTGCTCTGGTTACTCGTACCCATGCTGGCGCAGGCATTCGATGTGCCGCCCAATGACGGTTTCTATACGCAGACAGTCACGATTCTCATGCCCGCCCAGGAGAGCACGATCGAGAACAGC
>DAISLF010000178.1:0-1521 GCA_036820585.1 Candidatus Peribacteria bacterium
CAGGAATCGCGCAGCTCGCGACCGGAGACGATGCCGGTAGCGACGCCGCCGATATCCAGCAGGAGCTTATTCTTGCCGCGGAAGACCACGTTGCCCTCCACGAGTTCGCCGGGCTTCACGCGTAGCACATCCGGAGCATCCTTCAGGAGCTGCTCCATGAGAGGGTTACTTTTCGTACGGGTAGTCGTTGCCATAAAAAAGAAGAGGTGCAAGAGGGAGAGATAAGGGTGACCGGTATCCTTGCACGAGCAATACGAAGTCAGGAATTACTATACATTTTCTGGGGCAGTTGTCAAAAAGAGAGCGGTGTTTGGAGGAGGGCAGGAGAGTAAGGAAAGTGAGAAAAGTGTCGTAGAAATATGGAAAAGGACTTTTCTCATTTTCCTAACCTTTCTCACTTTTCTGCCTTTTTCATAACACCGTTCCATCCGTCTGCAGCTTCTCATCTGCGGGAAGCTTCTGCTCCTGGCTCGTCTTGGGATTGTAGATTTGATAATAGAGCTCGATCAGCTCGTGGGTGCTCAGCCGCTTGCCCTTGAGCCCGATATTTTCGAGGCCCGCCTGCACCAGGTTCACGCGGTCCTTGAGTGTTCTGCTTCCGGCGCCGAAGTCGCGATTACGCTGGATGGCTTTGCCCGTCGAGTCGTCGGGAGACATCCAGCCGAAGAATTGTTCCAAGAGAGTCCGCTTATGCGGATTCTGGTCGAGAGGGATGATCACGAGAAAGCGTTTCTGCATGATGTCGGCTACGTCGATCAGGCGCTCGATGAAGGCCGCATACGAAGTCGTCTGATTTTTGAGCAGCTCATTGGCCTGCTTCTCGGCGAGTGCGCGCAGCCCTACCAGATACGGATCGATATTCATTTTGGCCGAGCGCACCACGATCTGCAGCGGGAAATTCAGGGTATTCATGAAGGACTCATAGCCGGAGATGATGCCCTGCTGCTCGGTCTCGCTCTTCAGGTTGAAATTCAGCGCCTCCACTTCCAGCACGGCGCGCAGCCCGCCGTTTTTGAGCAGCACCGTGTCGCTGCGGATCTCCGCGATGGGCAGAAACCGCTGCGTGGAGGTCAGCGTGTTCTTCTTGCGCTGACGCACGGTCTTGGCCGGGATCAGATCGCTTAATGCCACGGCTTTGTGGGGGAGAAGATGTCGCGGAAGACCGAGAGATCGGAGAGGCCGGGCGCCGGTGACGGCCCGTCGGCGCTCACACGGCTGGGGTCCACGGGGAAGACGTGCTTGCTCTCGGCGGCCGGGGGAGACTCGGTTGCCTGGTCCAAGGCCGGAGCAGCGGGCTCTGCGGATACGACGGGTGCCTGCGCGGCGGGGATGAGCGCGGCGGGAGCAGCTTCTGCCTGGGGTTCCATCATCTGCTGATCCACCACGCTGCTCAGCTCGCGGATGGTCGTGTGTGTCTGCTTGGCAGCCGCGGTTTGCGATTGTACTTTCTTCAGCTCCTGCGCGATCGGCATGCTGCTTACGCGGATATTGATAGCGATGCCGCGGCGGGGCGTCTACGTG
>DAISLF010000179.1:0-1520 GCA_036820585.1 Candidatus Peribacteria bacterium
CGACTCTCCTGGCCGTCAACTTCTTGCCCGGTGGGGTGCTGCTCCTGCTGGCTCTGCTGCTGGCCATCGTCCTGTGCGGCGCGTTGGGCTTTGGCATCGAGCGCTTCGCCTTCCATCATCTCTTGCAAGATGAAGAACGCGCCGCGCGCGGTGGCCGTGTCGCGGCCGCGCGATCCGCCATAAGAGAGCGGCTTGCCCGTGATCATCGCGGGGGCGTAGCTATGGGTGAGCACCTCGTACTCGTCGCGCATCCACGCCATGATGTCGGGCGTGGTATTCACATCCGGCGCCGGACAATCGATGTCCGGGCCCAGGTGATCGACAAAGCTTTGCACATACGCGCGCGACACCGCCTGCAATTCGTGGCGGCTGAGCTCCTTGGGGTTGCACTGCACGCCGCCCTTCGCGCCGCCGAAGGGAATATCCACCACGGCCGTCTTCACGGCCATGAGCGCCGCCAATGCTTTCACCTCGTCCTCGTCCGCCAGAGGATGGAAGCGGATGCCGCCTTTGTAGGGCCCACGCGCATTGTTGTACTGCACGCGGAAGGCGGGGAGCGCCATGCTCTTCCCATTGTCGCGGCGGATGGTGATGGTTTTCTTGTGAATGTGCCGCGGCTCACGCAACAGATTTTTCTCTTTCTCAGAGAGCCCCAGCACCTCCATGGTCTCCTCCAAGTTTTTGCGGAACCGCTCGTACGGGGTCTTGGCGGATTTCTTCGACGCGGAGGCAGGCTTGGCCATGGGAGGAACGGGGAACGGATTAGCAGACGAGCGGGATACCGCACTGGTCGCAGACGGCATCCAGCACCCGATGCTGGGCGTCGAGGGCTACACCCGCGGCGATGGCGGCGTTCCGGGGCAGCGCTAAGCTCCTCCACACTTCCAGATGCTTTTCTTCCTTGAGATGCTCGTCGAAATAGATCTGCGCATCCTCGGAGTCGAGCCCGTAGAACTTCTGGAGTCCGTCTTTTTTGGTCGCGGCGATCTTGGGCAGCTCCAGCTCCAGCGCGTACATGGCCACGACACCGTTGTCGTAGCTCGATTCAGCTATACGCTCAAGCGTCTCGACCGCTTCGCGCGTCTTGGCTGAAGGTGGGTGAGAAACCAGCTCCTGCTCGCTGACGCCCACACTCTTGGCAAAGCGCTTCCAAAGCTCTACATGTTCCTGCTCTTCCCGGACGTTCTCGTCGATCTGCAATTTCATCGCGGTGCCCGGCGCGCGGTCGCGCACGCGCGAGACGATGCCCGGAATGCGCTCCACCAAGTGGAAATATTCCTTGGCGTAGATGCGCAAATCCTCAAGCGTCAACTCGCCATTGGACCAACGCACGTAAAACGGATGACGCAGCAAGCTGCGGGTGGCGATGACGTCATCCAGAACGGAAAGTGACATGGAGGATGGAGTGGAAGAAACGGAAGCAGCGTAGTGGCACTCCGGAATGTTGCCTAGAGATTTCGAAAAGAGATTGGAGAATGTTCTTGTCCACCACCACCCCCCCCCCCGGCCCCTCCCCCTTC
>DAISLF010000180.1:0-1502 GCA_036820585.1 Candidatus Peribacteria bacterium
CAGCCTGGCCAGGAGCATTCGCAAAGGGCTTACATTTCATATCCGCTGCAAACTGGCCGAAGGGGGCGGCGGCCGCGTGTGCCGCGGAAGAAGAAAAAAGGGATTTCCAAGTACCGACAAGCGGAGTCAATCCGCTGAGAACTAGAAGCGACGTCAATATGCCTGCTGCCAGGATGCGTGAGCGAGTCATAGAAAGAGGGAAAAAAGAAGATAAAGAAGAAACAGAGATTCACCGCTTTCGCTCTGTAAAAATATCGAAGTATCTATGATCAAGACGAATTTTTTCAGGAAGCATTACATACTTCATGAAGATTTCCAGAGAGGAGCAGGACAGAATAATAAAAAGTACAAGAAAGCCTTCTTTTCTTACCCCATTGAAGAGTCAGACCAAACACCATATAATCCTCTAACGCAATTAAGGACGTTCGGCTTTTGCGGTCGTAACTACAGTGTTATCCAGTTCTTTCATTGTCATCATCCTGGGTCGGTACCGAAGTGGTCAAACGGGGCAGACTGTAAATCTGCTGGCATACGCCTTCGCTGGTTCGAGCCCAGCCCGGCCCACCATATTTCGCTCACTGCGGCGTGCATCATTTAGTACATACTGAGAATAGAACCAATCACTGTGAGAAGAATGCGGGTTATACATCCGACATCGCGGCGCTACGCCTCTGTGAATCCAGTCATCTGGACTTTTGACAAAGCCTGCCGGGTGCTTTCATGATTCCATCATGGAACCATTTCCCTCTGCAGGCACTCTGGGCTTCCTCTACCAGCTCACCTGGATCGCACTGGTACTCTTCGCCGCATTCGCTTTTCTGCGCGAACAAGGCAAGATTGTGAATCCGCAAGACCGGGGAACGAAAGCATGGATCACATTGCTCGTCGTAGCCGCCATTTTTGCAGCGTTGCAGGCTTCGCGGTACCTCACGATTTTTCGCATCAGCACGGGGCAAACGGCACCTGCGATCGCACTCCTCTTCCTCTGGGGCGGCGCCGGGCTTCTGCTATGGGCGATCCTCACGCTGGGGAAATTTTTTCGCACCAAGGTCATGATTGCGCAAGATCAGCGCGTGATACAAGCCGGACCGTACCGCTTCATCCGCCATCCTGCCTACGCCGCGCAGCTGCTGATGTTTCTGGGTTTCGGTCTGGCACTCAATAACTGGCTGAGCGTCCTGGCACTCGTTTTGCTGCCACTGCCCGCCTATGCGAGACGCGTCGCCGTGGAGGAAGAAGTGCTGACACGCTCGCTGCCAGGCTACGGCGAATACATGCGCAAAACGAAGCGGCTTCTTCCCGGCATTTGGTAAAACCTAGCGAAGGAAAATCACTGCGATCCACATCCCGCTCAAGAGAAAAACAAACGCTACCGGAATCCCGATCTTCAAGCCAAAGATCAGTTTTGAAATGCCGCGGCTCCAGCGCTCTGTTTTGGCTTTTTCGTTGATCAAATTCTCCTCGGCCGCTTTTTCGCCCTCGCTGCAATCGATATAGACCGG
>DAISLF010000181.1:0-1440 GCA_036820585.1 Candidatus Peribacteria bacterium
GCGGCAGCGCTGCGCAAGCCGGTACCAAAGGAATGCTCTCGCATCTGCTGGACTGGGCGCATCATTTCTTCGGCACCGACCGCAAGACGGTCTTTCGCAGGACGATGATCGGCCTGGGCTATCTGCTTGCGATCCTGCTCCATGCCATGAGTAATTTCCTCGTCTCGTTGCCCGATATCCTGCCCGGCAATCCGCGTACGCTGGGCGATTTGTTTCATGCGCCGCCCGGGTCTCCTTTGCAGTACTTCGCATTGCTGCTCTTCCCGACTCTCTTCTATGTCGTGGGAGGCTTCATCGTGCTGACGACGCTTTTCCTACGGAAGGAAAACATGCAGGAGCATGGGCGTCTGGTGCAGGCGGATGCATTCGTGCTGGAGGAAAATTGAGGATTCCACGGAAGCCGAAGGAACCGTGGAGAGAGAATTTTCAATCGTCGGATTCTTCGGCTTCCTGGGTTTTTTCCTCGTGGCGAAGAAAGTGAAGAACACGCGTAGCAATTTCTGCGCAAGGACATTAGACTCTGCTTCATCATCCATTCCCTTTTCTCCATGCGTACTTTGCGATCAATTCGACACGCCGCCCTGCGTCCTCTTTTCACACGTTTGATGACGGCAACAATTGTCTGCTCTCTTCTCGCGCCCTCGTTTGCGGCCGCCGCGAATTTTACGGGTTCGGCTGCAGAGCCCGTGACGCGCGCAGCATTTATCCATAACGCCATCGATGCCCTGGGTTTGCCCATGGTGACCGGTTCGACTCTTTCCAATGACACTATCGCTGCGGATCTGTTGCCATACATAGAGACGGCCGCGGCGCATCACGCCCTCGGACTTTTCGGCAAGTCACTCGATCTGCAGCGTGGCATCACGCGCGGCCAAGCGTTGCAGGTGTTGTTGCAGCTCACGAATGCCTCGCCCAAGACTGCTACGAAAACATTCCTAGATGTGAAGAAGCACAGCGTCCAGGAGACGGCCGTGGAACTTTCGCTCGAGCAGCAATGGCTCCAGCCGTTTTCTGCCAAGGTCTTCGGTCTCTCGCGGCTGCTTCGTACCAGCGAAGCGAATACGTTGCTCACGCATCTGCATGCGACCGCGGCAAAGGAGCAGCAGACTTTCACGATTCCCGTCTTGAATGTCCACGGCGACACGGCCTTGCCGCGCCAAGATGTGCTGCAGGGGGTCTGGAATATTCTCAATGATGAGTTTCTCTACAAAGATCGGCTGAATACTTCCCAGGCGGCTGATCAGGCGATCCAGGGACTCGTGAACAGTTTGCACGATCCCTATACGGTCTACATGCCGCCTGCCGCCGCCCAGAGTTTCCAAAATCAATTGAAAGGCGAACTGGAAGGGATCGGTGCGCAAGTGGACCAGACGGGAGGCGTGCTCTATATCGTCGCGCCGCTGCCGGGCTCGCCAGCCGAGAAGGCCGGCCTGCAGGCCA
>DAISLF010000182.1:0-1415 GCA_036820585.1 Candidatus Peribacteria bacterium
TGCCGATGTACTGGCGGTTCGACGTCATACGGTCATGGGAAGAGGAACCGGCTTTTGCGCTTCATACTTATGCTCGCTGCCGATATGGATGTGCATATGCTTGAGCATCTGGAAACGCAAGCGATTGCGGGGGAGCATGCCCTGGACGGCCTTTTCCATCACGCGATCAGGATGCTCCACCATCATCTGGCCGAGCGAACGGACTTTCATGCTGCCGAGATATCCCGAGTGTTTCACATAATCCTTGCGGCGCGCCTTGGCGGGTGACACGGCCATCTTCTCCACATTGATGATAATCACCTGATCCTGGCACAGCTGGTGGGGGGAGAACGTCGGCAGATGCTTACCGCGCAGCACGTGTGCGATGTTGGCGGCAACGCGCCCGATGCTCTGATCCGCGGCATCCACGATGAACCATGTTCCTTTGCCGGGCTGTTGCTTGATGGTGGTCGTCTTCATGATGCGGAGGAAGCAGTGGACGGAGCGGCCAGAGCCACGGGCTCTTCTTTTTTCTTGGACGTCTTCATTTTTTTCGGGGCCTTGGGCGCTTTTTCGCTGAGCGTTTTCACGGCCATATCTCTATCGATCAATTCCAAGTTCACCAGCTGGGCCCCATCACCGATACGCATACCCAGCGGCGTCATGCGGGTGAAACCCGATGAACGCTTGGCGTAGCGCACCTTGAGCACTTCCATCAGCTTGCGAGAGGCATTGCGATCATTCACCACTTGGTTGATCGCGCGGATGGCCACATGCGGCGTCTTGGTCTTGGAGACCGTCACCAATTTATCGAGGAGCGGGCTGATAACCTCGGCGCGCTTCTTGGTCGTGCGGATCGTTTCGTACAGCACAAGAGAGGTGACCAGATTACGTTGCATCGCCCTGCTGTGCGCGGGTTTCTGGCGGAGCCGGAGGCGGGAAAGACGGTGACGCATGGAGAGATTTTGAGCGAGAGACAAGAGAAGGAGCAATGATTCGTTTCCTCGTTCCTTGTGTGCTCGTTTTTCGCGTGAGAGAAGAGAAAGGAGCAGTAGGGTAAACGAAAAACCGGAAACGAACAAACGAAAAACGTTAACCCTCGAGCGAATCGTCGGACAACTTGAGCCCGCGATCACCCAAGGTCTTCTTTACCTCATCAAGCGCTTTGGCGCCAAATCCGCGGAAATTGCTGAGCGTGGCCTCGGTGCACTTGGTGAGCTGCTCGATGCTGCCGACCCCCGCATTGATGAGGGCGTTGAGGGTGCGCGGCGAGAAATTGAGGATCTCGATGGGCGTGTAGCTCTCTTTGACCGGCGTATGCCCTGCGTCCTCCACATGCTGGGAAGCGGCGCGGGAGAAATCGGCGACGAATTCCGGCTCCACGACTTTCTTATCCGAAGCGAAATACCCGAAGTAGTTCTGGAGCAGCTGGGAAG
>DAISLF010000183.1:0-1400 GCA_036820585.1 Candidatus Peribacteria bacterium
CTCAATGAATTCACCATCGCGTATGACGAGGGACGTCCCATCGGCATCGTCACCAACAGCGGCGGCATCAGCAATTCCATTCCGCATGTGGTGCAAGAGCTGTGTCAGCGCGAGATGCCCCCCAACCTCGTGATGGACGATGATCCCGCCGCGTTGCTCGATAAGCTCGAAATCGTCGTCAAAGCATTCCCGCTCCCCATCCGCGAAGATGCGCGTGTGCGGGACCAACGCGAAGGAAGGGGATGACAGAAGAGATGCAAGAAGGAAGACAGAAGAAGCAAGATTGGAAATTTCCTGTGTCCCGCTTCTTGTTTCTTGCGTCTTATCCTTCATCTTCTTCCCACCGCCTGTCCCGCGGACCTTTGGTGATCAGACGGATGGGCGTGCCCTGGAGGCCGAAGGTTTCGCGCAGCCTGTTTTCCAGAAAGCGCAGCTGGCTCAGCTGCACTTTTTTGGGATTGCGGACGAAGATCACAAAGGTGGGCGGCGGATCCTTGGCCTGCGTGATGAACTTGGCCGATTGCAGCGAAGTCATGGGCTGGCCGTCGACGGCGTCCTGATAGAACTGTCGCAAAGCCTTGGGCGCGATGCGGCGCAGCCTGTTGCCTTGCACCATCGTGGCGAGATCGAAAATTTTCAGCAGGCCTTCGCGCGAGACGGCGGAGCAGGGGAGCACCGGCGCGTAGCGGCAGAAGAGAAAATTCTGCGCGATATCGAGCGTCCGCTCTTTTTTCTTCTCCGCATCCAGTACGTCGGTTTTGTTCAGGAGAATGATGAGGCCTTTGCCGGCGTCGATGGCGATGCCGGCGATCTTCTGATCCAGCTTGCTCACGGGCTGCGTGCCGTCGATCACGAGCAATGCGACATCGCATTCTTCGATGGCCTGGATGGTGCGCAGCATCGAGAGGCTTTCGACGCCTTCCTCCACTTTGGTCTGGCGGCGCAAGCCCGCGGTATCCACGAAGACGAAATCCTGCTCGTGATAACGCACGAGCGTATCGGTGGCGTCGCGCGTGGTGCCCGGGATGTCGGAGACGAGCTTGGGCGACACGTCGCGCTGCGTGTCGGACATCAGCGCATTGGCGATGGAGCTCTTGCCCACGTTGGGCTTGCCGATGATGGCGATGCGCGGCGTATCGGGAGAGCCCAAGCGCGCATCGCCCGACGCCTTGGTGAATTGGAGCTTCTGGAGATGTTGCTCGATCGCCGTCGTGAGTTCCTGCGTCCCGATATTGTGGGCCGCGCTCACGGGGACCGTTTCGTCCGCGATGCCGAGCTTGTGGAAATTGTGGACGGCATCGCCGTACATTTTTTCGTTGTCGCATTTGGTGATGACGAGGATCACCGGCACGTGGCGGCGGCGCGATTTGCGCAGGAGCTCGACGATCGCAAAATCATTC
>DAISLF010000184.1:0-1179 GCA_036820585.1 Candidatus Peribacteria bacterium
CGGCAGGAGCAATTTCGGATGTCTCGTCCAAGAATCCGCTCTTCGATTCCATCGAGTATTTAAAAAATAAAGGCATGCTCGCAGGCTATGCGGACGGCACCTTCCGCCCCAATGCGACCGTCAATAGAGCGGAAGCGCTCAAGATCATCGTGACGCCGTTTCTGAGCGATGCGGACGCCGCGAAGTTCACCAGCTCGCCGTACACGGATGTCCCTTCGTCCGCTTGGTATCTCCCGTTCGTGGAGTGGGCGCGCGCACAGGGAACTATCATCGATCCGCCATCCAAGACGACATCGTTCCATCCCACGAGAACCATTACCAAAGCAGAATTCCTGAAAATATTCCTCGCCGCCCGCAAAATCGATCCGCATTCCTATGGCGACATTCTGCTGCCGCTCTCCCATGACCTGAATGACCCGGCACAGTGGTACTACGCGCCCATGCGCTACGCAATCGCCAGCTCGATGATCGTTGCGGCCGGCGACGGTCGCTACACGCCCACCAAAGAGCTCACGCGCGGGGATGTTTCGCTTCTGCTCTACCGCTTCTTCCAATACCGCGACGGCGCGCGTGTGCAGGACTTGCTCCTGGAAACGCAAAAAGAATTGGCCAAAACCATCAACGCACTCGCGGCCCACGACGTGACGGGTGCACAGTACACCTCCGCACGCGCTCTTCTTATGACGCGCGGCGCTCATGAAATCCGCCCTGACGAGCCGACGGTAAAAGTGAGCGTGAAAATTTCCGAAGGTTACCGCTCGCTCGTGCGCGCATTCGTGGCTGCGCAGAAAAACGATTGGAAGACCGTGGTGAAACTTTCCGGCGATGCGTGGTTCTCCGGCGATCAGGCGAAAAAAATCAGCCCGGACAGATCGAAGCTCGCCAGCCAGCTGCAGCAATACGCCACCAGCTTCGGTAAACAGGCCCGGGAGAATATGAAGTGATCCTTCTGAAAAATAAAAATATGTGGTATAATATGGGAAATGGAAACACGACCCGATATTCTCAATACAATCTGGAACACTGCAAAGAATGTTGCACGTGACGTCAAGGCCGCAGGTTCAAAAAATCCCGACGGAGGAATAGTGGGCCAAGGAACAGATATGATAACGGAAGCGGCAGTAAAGATTCCCGAGAAGCTTGCGTTGCTCGCCATCAACGAAGCTGTCATTCCTACCA
>DAISLF010000185.1:0-1167 GCA_036820585.1 Candidatus Peribacteria bacterium
GGATCACGTCCAAACCGCATGCCGTGAGCGTTACGTTCAACCTGCAAACGCGAGGGAGACACCAGCCGATGCCGGACAAGCCGGCGTCCCCCAAATGTACGCGCCAGCGGAAAATCGACGCTTGCACGCAACGAAAAATAATCCGGAAAGGAAATGACGCGTCCCACCATCCGAGTGAGGCACCGAGCACGGCATGCGCCTCCTCCGTCCGGCCAATCCCCCGCCATAGATCACGGCTGAGACGTTGCATGCCTCCATAACCATGCCATTTGCGCGTGATGAACAGGATCTGCACACGAGCAGAATCGCCAAAGTGCATGGAACAAGCAAGAGCAGCAAGAAATTGGCAGAAGCCAAAAATAGTGTATGGTCTGCGCATGCGAATTCTTGGCATCGAAACATCGTGCGACGAAACATCCGCGGCCGTGGTGGAAGACGGCTGCAGCGTGCTCTCAAACGTGATCGCGAGCTCGCAACAAACATTTCGGCTCCTCGCCGGCGTGATTCCCGAGGAAGCGGCGCGCAAGCAAGTGGAATGCATGATGCCCGTGCTTCGGCAGGCGCTCGACGAAGCAAAACTTTCTCTGGGCGACATCGACGCCATCGCCGTCACGCGCGGCCCGGGCTTACTGGGTTCATTGCTCGTGGGAACAACCACAGCCCGAGCCATTGCTTCTGTCTGGAAGAAGCCGCTCATCGGCGTGCATCACACGCTCGGGCATCTCAGCTCCACCTGGCTGCAAGCAACCGAGTCGCCGTCGTTTCCCATCCTCACCCTCTCCGCTTCCGGCGGCCATACCGATCTGTGGTACCGCACGTCCCATCTGCACGGCTCGCTCATCGGCCGCACCCGCGACGATGCCGCGGGCGAAGCGTTCGACAAAGGTGCCTCGATGCTCGCACTCCCCTATCCGGGCGGGCCGTCCATCGCCAAAAAAGCGGAAGGAGGAAATCACAACGCCTACAAATTTCCATCGCCGCTGCATCAAGAGAATACGCTCGACTTCAGCTTCTCCGGCCTTAAAACTTCCCTCAAGTATCTGCTGCGCGATCTGCCGCTGGATCCCATCGCAACACCCGATGACGCGCGCATCCGCGATATCGCCGCCTCCTTCCAACATGGCATCTGCTTGCATCTTCTCGACCGGCTCGAGCATGCGATTGCTC
>DAISLF010000186.1:0-1166 GCA_036820585.1 Candidatus Peribacteria bacterium
GATGAAGAGGGCTTCCAAAAAGCCTTCGAGGAACATCAGGCCAAATCGCGCGCGGGCGCGGAACAGAAATTCAAAGGCGGACTCGCCGATCATTCGGGCGAGACGACGAAGCTCCATACCGCTACGCATTTGCTCAATGCCGCACTGCGCAAAGTGCTCGGCGAGCATGTGTCGCAGAAAGGCTCGAACATCACGGCGGAGCGGCTGCGCTTCGACTTCAATCATCCCGACAAGATGACGCCGGAGCAGGTGCAGGAAGTGGAACGACTCGTGAACGACGCGATCAAAGCGGATTTCCCGATCAGCTTTCATGTCACGACGGTGGACGGCGCCAAGCAGGAAGGCGCCATCGGCGTCTTCGACGACCGCTATGGATCGGAAGTGAAAGTGTACGTGATGGGCACGGACGGCAAGAATTTCTTCTCCAAAGAAATCTGCGGCGGCCCGCACGTGGCTCGCACCGGCCTGCTCGGCCGCTTCGAAATCCAGAAAGAAGAGAGCTCCTCCGCAGGAGTACGCCGCATCAAAGCCGTCGTCAGCGGCGGCCCCAAGGACATCGAAATGGCGGGAGAGGATAAGGCTTGAGCAATATCGTTTTGAAAGGACGCGGCGGGTGCGTTTTCGCAGTTCATCCTGAGCTGTTCAAAGGAGTTTTTTCTTTGTCTGCCACGACAAAGAAAGCACAGGAGAAGCAGGGGGAAAGCTTGAGTGAAATTCTGTACCCATCCTCGGAATCCGTTTCTCGAGACTTCACTCATTCCATGTACAATGCCCGCAATGCGCTTCCTGCGAATCCTGTTTTTTTTCACAGGCCTGCTGTGTCTCCCTACTTTGGGATGGGCGATGCAGACGACGACGTGGGATTTTCGCAACGGCAACTTGCCAGGCGCATGGGAAGCAAGCGACTGGAGCCAGAGCCCGGCCGGAACGCCGCAAGGCTTGCATATCCAAACCAAAACAGACGGGAAGATGCTGTTACAGCCAGCGAATTTTCCCTTTGCGGTGGACGCCATCACCATCACGTTCCTCGCGGCGAATTCTACGCAAGCGATTCTGCTCTGGCACAGCCGCTCGGCTCCCGCCCATACGCTGGTGCAGCTGCCGTTCACGATCGACGGCGGCGCGGACCCGAGCGTGACAGCCTTGGACATGACGGTCTATCCCGC
>DAISLF010000187.1:0-1153 GCA_036820585.1 Candidatus Peribacteria bacterium
CCGCTGCGCGGTGGACGTGCCGGACGTGGGGCGGGCGTATCGCCGCCCATGCCCATGCCAAAACCATCGGGTTCGGAAGGGCCGCGGGTGAGATCGGACATTGGATCGAACATACAGAAAATGGGAAAGAAATAGATGCCACGCGCTCACGGTGACGTAGCCATACCGGGCTCCCCTCTCTTCCGTTGTTTGGCAGGACATTCTCCGCAAACTCGAGACTGAAGCACGGCGATAGATTACCGAGAGCGGGCTGCAGCCGCAAGCGAGGAATCACTCAAGCCACCTTTGCAATTTCGACCGGCACGAACAGAATCGATGGCTCTCCCGCGAGCTGCCACAAGTCTTCGCCGCCCCACTGTTTCATTGTGCCGGTGATCTTGAATGTTCGCTCTAATGCCGGATACGGCAAACCCAGCTGCGACAGCATCCGGTTCGCGCTCTGGGGAATGATAGGCAAAAGCATGAGGGCCGCGTGCCGCAACTGTTCCGCGAAAATGGAGAGGGCGACTTTTCTCTGGGCCGGTTCCATTTTCCATGGCTGCACTTCGTTCATTCTTCCATTCATCACATCCACCAGACGCGTCACATCCTGTATCGCTTCGGACACTTCGAACGCATTCATGTGCGCTTCGTAGGAACTCCACAGCGCGGCGACGAGAGACGACTCCGGCACGTTGGCGGGAATATCGATCGAGCGGTCCGATTTCCCGAGCAACACCAAAATTCTATTCAGCAAATTCCCCAGTTGGTTGCGCAGCTTCGAATCATAAAGCTCCGCGAATCTCTTCCAGCTGAAGTCGCCATCGTTGCCTACCGGGATTTCGTGGCTCAGGTAGAAGCGCAGCGCATCCACGCCGTATTTGTCGATCACATCTTGGGGCACCACGACATTGCCGAGCGACTTGCTCATCTTCTGCCCTTCGCTCGTGAGGAAGCCATGGATGAGCAAACGATCGGGCGTGCGGATCCCCGCGTGATGCAGCATCGCCGGCCAGATGAGCGCATGGAAGCGCGCGATGTCTTTGCCGATCACATGGGTGACCGTCACATCTTCTCCTTCCCACCACCGCTCGCGCGACGCGGCATCATCGAAGTAATCCAAACCCGAGATGTAATTGGTGAGCGCATCGCCCCACACGTACATCGTCTGATC
>DAISLF010000188.1:0-1038 GCA_036820585.1 Candidatus Peribacteria bacterium
GGGCTTGCGCAGCGCTGCCGCCGAAGATGGCGATGCCCAGGAAGTAACCGCAAATGCCGGTGGAGAAAATATGGACCATCGTCGTCAGCACCGATCGCCCGGCGACATTCCCTGCAAACGCGAGCCAATCCGTCTTCTGCGGAGCCATCAGATATTCGCGCACGAACGTGACGAAGTAGCCGTTGCTATTGATGTTCTCGGCAAAGGCGAAGCCGATGGCGACGAGGATGGAAAGCTGCAACACATCATCGATACTCGTGGCGAACTCCTCGCCATTTTTGCGCAGGATCCAGCACTTGCTCCCCTCTTCGATCACGCCGACGATCAGGAACGACACGAGCATGCTCACGACCCCCCCGCTCACCGGCGACAGCCACGGCCACTCGGAAAGCACAAATGTCTGCGCGCTCTGATTGAAGCTTTGGGGCAACACGCGAAAGAGGAAAAATTGCAGCTCCACTCCCCTTTTCGCGAGCGCATCATAGAAAAGAATGGGCGCCGTAGAGAGCATGCCGGCAAAGAACATGCAGAGCACCATGCTGAGGCGCTCGCGGTGATAGGGCAAGAAGAGCGCGCACCAGATGATGGCCGGGATCATCGCGACTGCGATGGCGATCAAATGCGCCGTGCGGTCGACGGGTGCTTCGCGGGAAAGAAAATGAAAGACGATCCAGAAGAGAAACGTGCCCAGCACGGTCGATTTCGTCCGCGCATCCCACGCACCGAAGAGCATGCGCCAGGTGATAAGAAGCAGCAGCAATGCAAACGCGAGGATATGGCCGCTCGTCATCTGCGATGGATCGAGCATCGTCCCCGCAACAGTGATAAGCCCCAGCGACAAGATGGTGCCGAGCGCCACGGCGAATGCATATTGCGCGCGCTTGTGCCCGGTCCGGCTGACGATATCGAGACACAGCAAAACCCCCGCCGCGATGAGCACCACAAGCGTCTTTACAAGCGACCATCCGCCGGGCAAATGGAGAATCGAAGTCATCGGATGATTATACCATATTTTGTTCCTCGAATATAGTGCTACTA
>DAISLF010000189.1:0-1014 GCA_036820585.1 Candidatus Peribacteria bacterium
GGGTATACGAGCCTGCAGCGAGTGCAGGAAGAGTGATAGCCGCTCCTAGAGCCGTTGTCATCAGTGTCACGAGAAATTTTCTCATAGAGAGAGGAGGTGAAAGAAATACAAAGCCGACGACCTTCCGGCATGAATATCTTTTGACGGTTCATTCTTTCCCCTCTGACAAAAAAATCATGGACGTGAAAGAAAACAAGGGTCTCGACCGCTCGACCGTAATATTTTTTGGAGTATGTCTCTGTAGCGGCGACCCCTCTGCTGTAGGCATAGGCAGATTGAATCTCCGCTACGATGATAATGGAAATTTAAAACGCGCCCGCGCGCAGTACGGGTTCGGGATGCAACGTCGAAGACGTGTGGCTCACGCCACTGTCGCATTCGTCGTTCATATGCGCATCGCTCGGTTCCGCCGCGGCGAAGAGTCCGGTCTTCACCTTCGATCCCGCGACGAAAGATCTCGAGCTGCCTCCGGGCTCTATCATGGAGCGTCATGCGACGGTTGTAAGCGGCAAGGGAGAAGATGTTTTATCGAGTTTCTCATTGCACGCCGGCTGCATAGTTTTGCAGGAACGTGATGGGATGCATCACCCACTTTGCAGCTTCCGCATGGCTCGGCACGCTATCGGGAAAATACACGATATGCGGCTCGATGCTCGTCTTGCGGTCCACCTGGAAGTGCACGTGCGGCCCGCTGGTATTGCCCGTCATCCCCACGAAGCCGATCGTCTGGCCGGGCAGAACATCATCGCCCGCCTGCACTGCGACGGAGCCCAAATGTCCATAGATGCTATAAAAAGTGCCGTCGGTGGGATGACGATGCTCGATGAGCACATGCAGCCCGAGGGTTTGTGATTGTGTGACGGAGTACACCCTGCCGCCCGCGGCCGCCAGCACCGGCGTGCCGATGGGCATTTTGATATCGATGGCCGGATGCACGGCGGTCCATTCGCCCGAATCCAAATCATACGCGCCGAAGAAGCGCGTGGAGTAGAAGAGCTTGCGTGTGATTTCGGG